>JAGOCN010000223.1 GCA_017998735.1 Giesbergeria sp. | reverse complement strand
CTTGCTGGAGAGCCTGTTTGGCAAGTCCACGCTGGTGCGCCCTGCCCAGGGTGTCCACCAGTAGCCCTGGCGCAAAAGCGCAATTTATAATCGCGCCGGCTTCGTGACGGGTGCCGCGCCGGCCTTTCCCAAGGCACCCAGCGGGCGGTTGTTGCTGGCTTCGGCTGCGCTGCCTGGCACCGCCCGACCTCTTCTTCCCCGAACCTCACCCCTCCCCCCACAGGATTGCACCCCATGAAGTTCTTCAAAGCCATTGCCACCGCCGTTGCCGTCTGCGCCGCGTTTTCTGTGCAGGCGCGCACCATCGAAGCCATCCAGAAAGACGGCAAGATTTTGCTGGCCACCGAAGGCCAGTTTGCCCCGTTCAACTTCTTCAAGGGCACCACGCTGACCGGCTTCGAGGTCGAAGTGGCCGAGCTGGTGGCCAAAAAAATGGGCCTGAAGGTGCAGTGGAAGACGATCGGTTTTGACGCCCTTCTGACGGGCCTGAAGCAAGACCGCTGGGACCTGGTGATTGCCTCGCACGCCATCACCGACGAGCGCGCCAAGGCGGTCACCTTCACCGCGCCGCACTACTGCTCGGGCGGTCTGGTGGTGGCCATGGACCCGGCCATCCGCACCGCCAAGGACCTGGTCGGCAAGGTGGTGGCGGTGCAGACCGGCACCAGCTACCTGGAAAACGTGCAGAAGATTGCCAGCATCAAGGACATGAAGAACTTTCCGACCGACGTGGACGCCCGCAGCGCGCTGGTCTCCAAGCGCGTGGACGCCTGGGTGACCGACCGCTTTGTCGCCAAGGAAGTGGCCGCCAAGAACCCGAACGCCGGCTTCAAGCTCGGCGAACTGGTGTTTGTGGAAAAGGTGGCGTCCGCTGTGGCCAAGGGCAACACCGGCTTGGCCGATGCCTGGAGCAAGGCGCTGGCCGAGACCATGGCCGACGGCAGCTACAAGGCGGTGTCGCAAAAGTACTTTGGCGAAGACGTGCGCTGCGACTGAGCGCCAGCACCGGAACCCCGCGTCCCCTGATCCATGCTCAACGCACTTTGGCCACACCACTGGAGCCGCCAGCAACGCAGCAACGCCACGCTGGTCGCGGCCCTCATCCTGATGGTGCTGGCGCTGGCCTTTCTGGGCCAGCTTCTCTCCTTTCTTCCGGAACCCATCGGCTCGAACGCGCAGGCGTTTTCTGACGGCGCCCGCACCACGCTGTGGCTGACGCTCACCAGCGGCAGCGTGGGCCTGGTGCTGGGCACCAGCGCCGCGCTGGCGCGCACCGCCCGCTGGCGCGTGCTGCGCTGGGTGGCGGGGTTCTACATCTGGGTCATTCGCGGCACGCCGCTCCTGGTGCAGATCCTGTTTGTCTACTTTGCGCTGCCGGTGCTGATTCCGGGGCTCAATTTGCCCGACTTTGCCGCCGCCGTGGTGGCGCTGGGGCTGAACGTGGGCGCCTACAACTCGGAAGCGGTGCGCGCCGGCCTGCTGGCGGTGCCGCGCGGCCAGACCGAAGCGGCGCGCGCGCTGGGCCTGGGCCGCATGCACGTGTTCATGGACGTGGTGTTTCCGCAGGCCTTCAAGATTTCGCTGCCGCCCTTGGTCAGCAACTTTGTTGCGCTGCTCAAAGACTCGTCGCTGGCCTATGCCATCGGCGTGGTGGAGCTGACCAATGTCGGCAACCGCATCCAGTCGGCCACCTTCCAGCCGATTGCCACGCTGTCCACCGTGGCGGTCACGTACCTGCTGCTGACCACACTGGTGACGCAGATCTCGAACGCGGTCGAATACCGTTTTGACGTCGAGGGGCGCGCGCAATGACCGCTGGCACTGCAACCACCACGGCAGCCCCGGTAGCCCCCGGCACCGCCGCCCCGCGCCTGCCGTTCATCGTCGCCGACAGCGTCTGCAAGTCCTTTGGCCCGCACCAGGTGCTGCGCGATGTGTCCACGCACTTCAACGCCGGCGAGGTGACGGTCATCATCGGCGCTTCGGGTTCGGGCAAGAGCACGCTTTTGCGCGCCATCAACCGTTTGGAGCCGCACGACAGCGGCACCATCCTGATCGACGGCGTGCCCGTCACCGACGATGTGCGCACCCTGCAGCAGCAGCGCTGCGAGGTCGGCATGGTGTTCCAGCAGTTCAACCTGTTTGGCCACCTGAGCGTGCTGGACAATGTGACGCTGGCGCCGCGCCGCATCCGCCGCCAGGGCCGCGCCGAGGCGAATGAAAAAGCCATGGGGCTGCTGCGCCGCGTGGGTCTGCAGGAGCATGCGCACAAGTACCCCTGGCAGCTGTCGGGCGGGCAGCAGCAGCGCGTGGCGATTGCGCGTGCGCTGGCCATGCAACCCAAGGTGATGCTGTTTGACGAGCCGACCAGCGCGCTCGACCCCGAGATGGTGCAGGAGGTGCTGGACGTGATGCGCGAGCTGGCACGGGGCGGCATGACCATGATCGTGGTGACGCACGAAATGGGCTTTGCCCGCGAGGTGGGCGACCGCGTTTTGTTCTTTGACCAGGGCCGCATTGCGCACGACGCCGCACCGGCCGAGTTTTTCAGCAACCCCGGCAACGACCGCATCCGCGCCTTCATTGGGCGCATGGGCGCGTAGGGCGCCGGCCCTGCCGGGCGGTGGTTGCGCTGCAAGGGCGCGCTGAAGTTTGCACCAGGGTCCTTTGGCCCTGAACGCTACGCAATGCGTCTGCACAAAAGTTTTCATTTTTGCTATTGAAAAAGGAGCTGCTGGCGCAGGCTGCACCTGGGCTGGAGGCTGTTTTTGCCTTGAATCCAACTTTTCTTGCACAGCCTGCGGCGGTTTGCCTGCCAATGCGGTGATGGGCCAGCCATTGACCGGTCCAACGGTTCAGCGGCCCACCGGTCCGACAAACCAGGGTGCCAAGGCGCAGGGGCTGGGTCAGGCGCAGGGGCTGGGTCAGTAACAAAACCCCTGGCAACCGGCCCCTGCACAAGGGCCTGCAAACCAGCGCAGCCAGGCCGCCCGGCCCGGTGCAGGCCCCCGGCAAAGCACGTCCTTGTAGGACTGCGCCGTGCCCATGGCCTGAACACTGGCGCCCGCATGCCCCGCCGGCACAATGAAAACCCGGATTTGCCTTTGCCTTTGCTGGCTTCCCGCAGACGCCTGCCGACAGACCCGGCTTTCGCTCCTTGCAGGGAAGTGCATGACAAGCAGCAGGCGCAGCAGACCAGTGTCGCCACCGCAGCAGACCGCACCGGCCCCTGCCGCACACACTGGCGCTTTGCGCCAAGCGCCATTCCCTCCGCACAGGCGCAAGGCAGACCCGGTTTTTTTCTCTCGATCTGCTTGCCTTCTCTTTTGTTTTTCCCATTCTGACCCCGAGGCCCCATGTCCAGCACCCACCCCACCCCTACCTCCTCTTCCAGCGCCCCTGCCGCCGCCTACCCCGACACGCGCCTGCTGATCGACAACCAGTGGCAGGACGCGCAAAGCGGCAAGCGCATTGAAGTGCGCAACCCCGCCACCGGCGCCGTCATGGCGCATGTGGCGCATGCGGGCAAGGAGGACCTGGACCGGGCGCTGGCGGCGGCGCAGCGCGGCTTTGACGCCTGGCGCCAGACGCCCGCCCCCGACCGGGCGCTGACCATGCGCCGCGCCGCCGCCCTGGTGCGCGAACGCGCCGACGCCATCGCGCAGCTGCTGACGCAGGAGCAGGGCAAGCCGCTGCAGGAGGCCAAGGGCGAGGTGTTGGCCGGTGCCGACATCATTGAATGGTTTGCCGACGAGGGCCTGCGGGTGTACGGGCGCATCGTGCCGGCGCGCCGCACCGACATGCAGCAGATGGTGCTGAAGGAACCCGTCGGCCCCGTCGCCGCGTTCACGCCCTGGAACTTTCCCATCAACCAGATCGTGCGCAAGCTGGGCGCGGCGCTGGCCACCGGTTGCTCGTTTCTGGTCAAGGCACCCGAGGAAACCCCGGCCGCGCCCGCCGCACTGCTGCAGGCCTTTGTCGATGCCGGCCTGCCGCCCGGCACCGTCGGGCTGGTGTACGGCGACCCGGCAGAAATCTCTGCCTACCTTATCCCGCACCCGACCATCCGCAAGATCACCTTCACCGGATCGACGGCGGTGGGCAAGCAGCTTGCCGCCCTGGCCGGCCAGCACATGAAGCGCGCCACCATGGAGCTGGGCGGCCACGCGCCGGTCATCATTGCCGAAGATGCCGATATTGCTGCCGCCGTCAAAGCCATGGCCAGCGCCAAATTCCGCAACGCCGGCCAGGTGTGCATCTCGCCCACGCGTTTTCTGGTGCACAACAGCGTGCGG
>JAGOCN010000222.1 GCA_017998735.1 Giesbergeria sp. | reverse complement strand
GCTGCCGGGGCAGGAGCTGTTCCAGTACCAGGACGAAAACGGCGAGCGGCACAGCGTGGGTTCGGGCGATGTGAACGACTATTTGCGCGACACCACCGCACCGGCGGCACGGCGAAACCGGCAGGCGAACGCCCCTGTAGGCAATGGCAAGAGCAATGGCGGTGTCAGTGCCGCCGACACCCCGCAGCCGCATTTCACGGCCAAGGACTTTCGCACCTGGCATGGCACGGTGCAGGCCCTGGAGCTGACGCGCCTGGCCTGCCGGCAGACAGGGGTGGAAGGCACCGGCACACAGGGCGCCCCGGCTGCTGCCCAGGCCTGGACGGCGCAGAAGATTCTGGTCGAGGTGGCGCGCCAGCTGGGCAACACGCCGGCGGTGTGCAAAAAGGCCTATGTGCACCCGGCCGTGCTGGAGCTGGGTTCGCGCCTGGCGTCGGACGCCGGGCCGGGCCTGCAGCGCGTGTGGGAGCGCATTGGCGGCGCCGCGTCGCCGCGTGGCTTGAGCGCGGCCGAGCGGCGCCTGCTGGTGTTTCTGCGGCGGCCCGAAGCCCCAAAGCGCAGGCAGGTGCGGGCCGGTACAGCGCGCAAGGCCGCACGCACTGTGCGCCCTTGACGGGGGCAGTCAGCCCTGCGCTGCGGGTACGTGCTTTGCAGTCAATTCACTTTCACCGCACAGGCACTGGACAGCGGGCTTACCATCTGCCGCCATGGACACTGCTCTTACCCAACTGACCGACCAGGTGCGTGCTGCCAGCGCGCACCAGACCCTGCTGCGCATCCGTGGAGGCGGCAGCAAAGACTTTCATGGCGGCCTGCCGCTGCAGGGCGAGGTGCTGGACACCCGCGCCTTGGCCGGCATCGTCAGCTATGAGCCCAGCGAGCTGGTGGTGACGGCGCGCTGCGGCACCCCGTTGGCCGAACTCGAAGCCCTGCTGGCCGGGCACCACCAGTGCCTGCCGTTCGAGCCACCGCACTTTGGCCCTGGTGCCACGGTGGGCGGTATGGTGGCGGCCGGGCTGGCCGGCCCGGCGCGGGCCAGCGTGGGCGGGGTGCGCGACTACATGCTGGGCGTGCAGATCGTCAACGGGCGCGGCGAGCTGCTGACCTTTGGCGGGCAGGTGATGAAAAACGTCGCCGGTTACGACGTCTCGCGCCTGATGGCCGGTGCCTGGGGAACGCTGGGCGTGCTGACCGAGGTCAGCGTGAAGGTGCTGCCGGTGCCGCCGGCCGAGGCCACGCTGCTTTTTGACTGCGACCAGGCCGAGGCACTTGCCCGCCTGCACGCCTGGGGCGGCCAGCCGCTGCCGCTCAACGCCAGCTGCTGGGTGCAGAACGAGGGCGCGGGCCAGCTGGTGGTGCGCCTGCGCGGCGCAGTCGCTGCGGTCGAAGCGGCCTGCCGGACCATGGGCGGCGAGCGCATGGACAATGCCGCCGTGGCCGGTGCCTGGGACGGTTGCCGCGAACAGACTTTGCCCTGGTTTGCCGCACGCACTGCGGCGCCGCGCCCGGCGCCGCAGCCAGGGCTGGACCTGTGGCGCCTGTCGGTGGCGGCCACTGCGCCGGTGCTGGCACTGCCGGCCGGTGTGGCGCCGCCGCTGGTGGAATGGCATGGCGCGCTGCGCTGGGTGCAGGCCGAGCGCCAGCACGCCGGGGCGCTGCACCAGGCCGCACTGCAGGCGGGCGGAAGTGCTACTCTTTTCAGAGCTGCCGGGGCAGACGCAGCAAGCGCTGGAGGACATTTTGACCCAAAGACCGCAGCCGATGCAGCCACTGCAGCGCTGGGCAAGATCCAGGCCCGGCTGCGGCGCACGTTTGACCCGGCAGGCATCTTCAACCCCGCCCGCGCAAGCGCCCTGGGGTAGGCAACATGCGGGTGCTGCGCCATTTGGCGGGACGCCACCGCACACGCGGCACCAACCGGGCGCTGGGTTTGTTGCTGGCGTTCAACGCGGGCGCTGTCAACGCTGGAGGCTTTCTGGCGGTGAACCTGTACACCTCGCACATGACGGGTTTTCTGTCGCTGCTGGCCGACAGCCTGGTGCTGGGCAACATGGCGCTGGTGCTGAGCGCGGTCGGCATTCTGTGGGCGTTTCTGTCGGGCGCGGGCAGCACGGCCATTTTGGTCAACTGGGCGCAAAAACACCGCCTGCAGAGCGGCTTTGCGCTGCCACTGCTGCTGGAGGCCTTGCTGATGCTGGCCTTTGGTCTGATGGGCGCCATCACCCTGGGGTGGAACACGGTGTTTGCCGTGCCGCTGACGGTGCTGCTGCTGGCCTACATCATGGGTTTGCAGAACGCGGTGGTGACCAAGCTGTCGCTGGCCGAGATCCGCACCACGCACATGACCGGCATCGTCACTGACCTCGGGATAGAGATGGGCAAGATGCTCTACTGGAACCGCAGCAGCACCCCGCCTGAAATTTACGTCCGTGCCAACCATGCACGCATGCGGCTGTTTGCCAGCCTGCTGGGCATGTTCACGCTGGGCGGCGTGGTGGGCGCAACCGGTTTCAAGTATTTCGGCTTTGTCTGGGTGGTGCCATTGGCCGCCATCATCCTGGGGCTGTCGCTGCCGCCGCTGTGGCGCGACCTGCGCCGCCTGCGTGCCATCTGGCGGCTGCGCAAGTCGGTGCGCACCAAAAAGAAGGCTGCCGCTGGCAGCGGCACTTTCGCAGCAGGCGCGGTGTCTGACAGCCGGCCAGACTTGAAAAAGCCCGCACCCACTGCCCACCACGCCCCTCAAAGCAAAAAAGAGGGGGGCAAGGGTGAAAGCACTGGCACCGACGCCGCTGTGTCCGGCAGTTCGCCCTGAGCGCTCTGGCGTGGCATGCGTGCCACGCGTGCCATGCGTGCGGTAGGGTAAACACACAAAAGGGTTGTTGCCGGTTTTGTTTTTTGCATTTCAAGTCAAGGGCAAGGGTGGCAGACCAGTGGCTGAACCGCAGCGCGCAGCTTCGGGGCCAGTCTGCCTGCCAGTCAAAAACCGCTTGACCGTGCCGCTACCGGCCCTTGGGCTTTTTTCCATCCACTTTTTTTCTTCAAGAGTCTTCACCATGCAAACCCAGCTTGCCCCCCAGTACCAAGGCACCGACGATGGCCGCGAAGCCGAAGCCATCCTGCGCAAATGCGTGCACTGCGGCTTTTGCACTGCCACCTGCCCCACTTACCAACTGCTCGGTGACGAGCTGGACGGCCCGCGTGGCCGCATTTACCTCATCAAGCAGGTGCTGGAAGGCCACACCCCCACGCGCAGCACCCAGATGCACCTGGACCGGTGCCTGACCTGCCGCAACTGCGAAACCACCTGCCCGAGCGGCGTGCAGTACGGCCACCTGGTGGACATCGGCCGCAAGATTGTCGATGCGCAGGTGCCGCGCACGCTGGGCGAGCGCGCCAAGCGCTGGGCGCTGAAAGAGGGGCTGTCATCGCCGTTGTTCGGCCCCGCCATGAAGGCCGGCCAGGCGGTGCGCGGCCTGTTGCCCGAAGGGCTGCGCGCCAAGGTGCCGGCGCCCGAGGCGGCGGGCCAATGGCCGGCGCGCGAACACGCACGCAAGGTGCTGCTGCTGGCCGGCTGCGTGCAGCCGAGCATGTCGCCGGGCATCAACAGCGCCACCGCCCGCGTGCTCGACGCGGTCGGCATCCAGACCGTCATTGCGCCTGCGGCCGGTTGCTGCGGCGCGGTCAAGTTTCACCTGAACGACCAGGACGGCGGACTGGCGCAGATGCGCAACAACGTGGACGCCTGGTGGCCGCAGGTCGAGAGCGGCGCGGTCGAGTGCATTGTCATGAACGCCTCGGGCTGCGGCGTGACGGTGAAGGAATACGGCCACCACCTGCAGCACGACCCGCAGTACGCAGACAAGGCGGCACGCATCAGCGCCCTGACGCGCGACCTGAGCGAGCTGTTGCCCGGCATTGCGCCGCTGCTGCAGGGCAAGCTGGCCAATGTGCACAAGGGCGTGGTGGCGTTTCACCCGCCCTGCACGCTGCAGCATGGCCAGCAGCTGCGCGGCGGTGTGGAAACGCACCTGCGCGCACTTGGCTTTGACGTGCGCGTGGCGCTGAACGAGTCGCACCTGTGCTGCGGCTCTGCCGGCACCTATTCGGTGCTGCAGCCCGAGCTGTCCAAGCAACTGCGCGAGCGCAAGCTGGGCAACCTGAATGCGCTCGAACCCACCGTCATCACTTCGGCCAACATCGGCTGCATCACGCACCTGCAAAGCGGCACCCGGACACCGGTGCGCCACTGGGTGCAGGTGCTGAACGACGCGCTGGCGCAGGCCTGAACAGCGTGGCACTGCAACGAATCGTTAC
>JAGOCN010000221.1 GCA_017998735.1 Giesbergeria sp. | reverse complement strand
CCGCGCCTGGCGCACATCGGCGCCATGGACTTTCACCGCGCCGCCGCCTCCATCGACGAAGGCGAGCGCGCCGCCGAACTGGCGCTGCCGGTGATCCAAGGGCTGCTGGAATGAAGGCGGGCGCAGCGCAGGAGGCTGTGGGGGCGACAACAGCGCCAAGGCGACAATAGAAGGGTTTTGTGTGTCATATTGACGTACACTGTGCGCCTTACAGGAGCCCTGCCATGTCCTCTGCCGTTCCCCGCACCGGGCCCGCCCGCACCGAATCCGCCCGCATCAACCTGCGCACCAGCCCCGAGGCCAAGGCGCTGATCGAACGCGCCGCCGCCATCATGGGCTCCACCGTGTCCAGCTTCATGCTGCAAAACGCCTATGAGGCGGCGCGGCGCATCGTGGCCGACAAAGACACCCTGATGCTCTCGCAAGAAGCTTTTGAGGCCTTCATCGGCGCTTGTGAAAATCCTGCAGAGCCGACGCAGGCACTGATTGATTTGATGGCATTGCGCTGAATGCCGGTGCTTGTTGAATTGCTGGCCGCGCACCACCAGCGCCAGGGTTTTGATTGCGGCGAGCCTGAGTTGAACGCATTTTTGCAGCGCCAGGCAGGCCAGCTGGGCCGCAAGGGGTTTGGCAAGACCTATGTGGCACTGGACACGGATGGCGTCAGCGTCACCGGGTTTGTGACCCTGAGTGCAGGGCAGGTGCAAACGCAGTGCCTGCCTGCCCACCTGAAGTTGCCACGCTACCCCGCACCCATGCTGCGCATCGGCCGGCTGGCGGTGGACCAGCAAGCACAAGGGCAGGGCACAGGGTACAGACTGCTCTCTTTTGCCCTGCAACTGGCGCTGGAGTTTTCCGCCAGCATCGGCCTGTATGCCGTGGTGGTGGACGCCAAGAACGACAAGGCCGGACGCTATTACCAACGCATGGGCTTTGTGCCCACGCTGGACGACCCGCTGTGCCTGTACCTGCCGCTCAGCGTGCTGAAGAAGGCCATGCCTGGCTGAGGCCGGCGGCCTGCGTTCAGCTGCCAAAAAGATGGAAAAACGGGCAAGGCTGCCTTGTTTTCTGCACAACCTGCAAGACAGACAGAAGAGTTTTGAGATGCCACCGAAACCAGAATCCACCCCCCACCGCGCAAAAGCCGTCATGGTGCTGGGCACCACCAGCGGTGCCGGCAAAAGCTGGCTGACCACCGCGCTGTGCCGCCACTACGCCCGCCAGGGCCTGAAAGTGGCGCCGTTCAAGGCGCAGAACATGAGCAACAACGCCCGCGTGGTAGTGGGGCCGGATGGCGCACTGGGCGAAATCGGCAGCGCCCAGTATTTTCAGGCGCTGGCCGCGCGCGCCATGCCCGAGGTGCGCATGAACCCGCTCTTGCTCAAGCCCGAGGCCGACACGCACAGCCAGGTGGTGCTGATGGGGCAGGTGTGCACCGAACTGACCGCGCTTCCCTGGCGCGGCCGCAGCGAACGGGTCTGGCCGCAGATTGCCGCCGCGCTGGACGCATTGCTGGCCGAAAACGACGTGGTGGTGATCGAGGGCGCAGGTTCCCCGGCCGAAATCAACCTGCATGCCAGCGACATCGTCAACATGCGCGTGGCCCGCCATGCCAACGCGCGCTGCCTGCTGGTGACCGACATTGACCGGGGCGGCGCCTTTGCGCACCTGTATGGCACCTGGGCGCTGCTGCCCGAGGACGAGCGGGCGCTGATCGCCGGCTTTGTGCTGAACAAGTTTCGCGGCGACGCGGCCTTGCTGGCGCCCGCGCCGCAGATGCTGCAGGACCTGACCGGCGTGCCCACCGTGGCCACCATCCCGATGTGGTGGCAGCACGGCCTGCCCGAAGAAGACGGCGTGTTCGACGACCGCAGCTTTGCCGCTGGCGCGGTGCACACCACCGTGGCCGTGGTTGCCTACCCGCGCATCAGCAACCTGGACGAATTCCAGCCGCTCAAGAACGTGGCCGGCGTGCGCCTGCTGTGGGCGCGCAGCCCGGCCGATCTGGCAGGGCTGAAACCTGGCGACTGGGTGGTGCTGCCGGGGTCGAAGGCCACCGCGTCCGACCTGGCCTGGCTGCGCGCGCAGGGGCTGGACAGCGCCATTGCCGCGCATGCCGCGCAGGGCGGCACGGTGCTGGGCGTGTGCGGCGGCCTGCAGATGCTGGGCGAGGCGCTGATCGACCTGGACGGCATCGACGGCAACGGCCCCGGCCTGGGCCTGCTGCCGCTGGTCACGCTGTTTGAACCCGCCAAGACGGTGCGCCACACCGCAGTGCGCTTTGCCGAACTGACCGCCGGGCCGTGGGCCGCGCTGTCGGGCGTGCAGGTGTCCGGCTATGAAATCCACCACGGCCAGACTGCCCAGCACCCGGCCATGGCAGCGGCGGGCGATGTGGCGCGGGAGGTGGTTCCGGGCCTGGTCTGGCAAAACCGCGGCGGCAATGTGCTGGGACTGTATTTGCACGGCCTGCTGGAAGACCCGGCCGTGCTGCAGGCGCTGTTTGGCCGGCCCGGCAATGCCCCGGTGCGCACGCTGGACGCCGTGTTTGACGGCCTGGCCGATGCCGTGGAGGCGCACTTTGTACCGGGCGTGCTGCAGGCGCTGGTGGCACCGCGGGGCGCTGCCATGCAGGAGCGCTGATGAGGGTGAAAGCGCAGCGTGGTTTGCAGCCAATGCCTGGCTGCCTGGGCTGGCGCTGCTGAGGGTCCGATTTTTTTGCCGCCGGAATCACGCCGGGATGGGGCTGGCAGCACAGAAGTAAAGAAGCAAATAAGCCAAAGGGGCAGAGCCGGCAGGTCATTTTATCTAAAATGATAGCTGCTGGCGCAGGCTGGGTATGCGCTGGAGGCCGATTTGGCTTGTATTTTGCAAAGGGCCGCTGTTGCTGAGGCTGCCATGGCAGATCGGCCAGCCAGCCCAGGCGTCAGCCGGAAAAATCCCAGGCAAAGCTGTGCTGGCCATTGGTAAAGAGCACATGGTCCCGTGTGGCCTTGCAGCGCCAGGTCTGCATCGTCCGGTTCAGTCCGCCGGGCGGTTCGCTCAGGCAGTCCGGGTCAAACACCACCGCGCAGCGCTGGCCCGGTGCGCGGGCCGATTCGTAGGCCATCCATTGCACCGCGTGCGCCTGCGCAGCCGCCGCCACCGCCTGCGTGCCGGTGTAGTCGCTGCCGTGCGTCCAGAGCGTGCGCGCTTCTGCCCACGGCGCGGCCATCAGGTCCACCGACCGGCCCTGGACGGCCGCCTGAAAAAACGTGTGCTCGGTCAGCAGCAGCTGGTCCTGCAGTCCGGCGCTGTCCAGAATGAAGCGGTGCCGCCAGTGCGCCACTTCGGCGCAGGCCGCAAACAGCGCTTCTGCGCCATACCACTGGCCAGGGGCGCCGGGTTGTCTGAAACGGCTGGCATGCAGCGGGCGGTAGCGGAACGGCGTGGTCAGCAGGTAGTGCCGGGACCTGGCCCTGGGCGGCAATGCCGGCTTGCTGCCTTCGAGCAGCTGCTCCAGCAGGGATTGCTCGGCCGGCGTGTCCACTAACCGCAGGGTGGAGACGATGTGCTGCGCCTCCACACCGCGCCAGGCCAGCAGGCTGCGCGTGGCAATGGCACCGCCAGCAAACCAGGCACTGCTCCAGCCGCTGGCACCGGTGCCTGTACTGTTGCGGGCATCGGGATCGGGATCGTCAGCCCCGCTGTCGCCGCCGTTCATGCAGGTGCCCGCATGCCGTCCAGGTAGCTCAGCGTGGCCACCAGGCCCTCGACCTTCTGCACCAGCTTGAGCGGCGTGCCGCCCAGCACCGCATGGTGCGAATTCATCCAGGCCTGGCGCTTCTGGTCATCGGTGCCCACCAGCGCGTCCAGGGAGCGGTACACGCGCACCAGCAGCAGGGCCAGTTCGCCTTCCTTGGAAGACGGCTCGATGGGCTTGTCGCCGTTGACCAAGCGCGAGACCGTGGGCTCGCTCAGGCCGATGGTGCGCCCCAGCGCAGCCCCTGAAAGCCCCAGCAGCTGGCTGGCGCGGACCGTGGCCTTGGCCAGCACCTGGCCGGGCCGGGGCTGGACGACAACTTGTTCCATAAGACCTCCTGGGGTTTAAAAGCTTTCTGCTGAAATATTATGCAGCCAAGCCAAAGTAAATGCACCAGTAAACTGGTTGCTGCATTGCATCCATTTCCCAGAAGCTGGCTTCTGCGTTTCCGTGCTGGTTTTTCTTAAACAGCAACCCGTCTCATTCCTTTCCTTTTTTTCTCCCCATTTCCATGACTGCCCTTGCCTGTTCTGCCGCCACTGCTCCCCCTTTTTCCATTCCCACCATCCCCGC
>JAGOCN010000220.1 GCA_017998735.1 Giesbergeria sp. | reverse complement strand
CTGCAGTCCACATTGCTGGTGCGGCTGCGCAGCCGGCTGGACCTGCCGCACCTGGCGCCGCTGCACCGCATTGACCGCGACACTGCCGGGCTGGTGCTTTTTTCCGTGCAGCCCTCCACGCGCGGCGCCTACCATGCGCTGTTTCGCGACCGCCTGATGCACAAGACCTACCTGGCCGTGGCGCCGTGGCGCCGTGGCCTGGAGTTTCCCTTGGTGCGCCACAGCCGGCTGGAGCCAGGCACGCCGTTTTTCAGAACCCGGGAAGTGGCCGGGCCGGCCAACAGCGAAACGCAGATCGACGTGGAAGAAGTGCAAGGCGCCTGGGCGCGCTACCGGCTGCATCCGGTGACCGGAAAGCGCCACCAGCTGCGCGTGCACATGGCCGCGCTCGGCCTGCCGCTGCGCAACGACGCCTTCTACCCCGAGGTGCAGGATGCGCCCGAAGGCGACCACTCGCGCCCCTTGCAGCTGCTGGCACAGCGCCTGCAGTTCACCGATCCGTTAAGCGGCACGGCACGCATGTTTGAAAGTGCACTGCAGCTGCTGCCCTTGCCCATGGCTGCAGCTTGAACGCTGCAGGCCGGCACCCGCACTTACATCCGCACCTGCATCCGTACCTGCTCTGCGCCTGCTCTATGCCTGTCCATTGCATGGCCGGCGTACTTGTCCTACACAAAATGTCGCTGTTTCACGGCACCATGCAGCCTGCATTTGCTGGCGCTTGCCGGCAGTTGCCGGCAGTTGCCGGAATTTGCCGGGGTTTGCGAAATGCTGCGGTGGCCTCTGTGGGGCTTGCCCGCAACGCAATATGGCGTGCACTGCAGCCTGGCCTTGTCTGCCTTGCCAGACTCATGGCACAAGGGTCTGCTGGCCTTGTGCACCAGAGAAAAGTCACCAGGGCAGGGCGCCCTGGCGGTTTTGTCCCTTTCTGTTCAACGATTTTGAGAAACCATACCTTGCGCATTCTGTACGTGGAAGACAACCAGGAACTGAGAGAGACCATCGCCATGCTGATGGAGGGCGATGGGCGGTCCATCACCACCTGTGAAACCGGCGAAGCTGCCCTGCAGCTGGACACTCTGCAGCCTTTCGACGTTCTGGTCACCGACGTCAGCCTGCCTGGCATTTCAGGTGCCGAGCTGGCGCGCAACGTGCTGGCGCAGGACCCCGAGCGCTGGGTGGTGCTGTGCTCGGGTTACGAGTTTGGTTCGGCCACGGCCGCCATGGGAAAAAACGTGCGCGCACTGGTCAAGCCTTTTGAGCTCGAAGACCTTGAAGCGCTGCTGGCCGAAATAGAAGCTGCGCTAAAAATGCCCGACCCTGCTGCCTGAAACCGGCACCGTGCGCGGCAGCTGCACGCGAAAACAGGTGTGACCGTCCAGCGAACGCGCTTCAATGCTGCCCCCGTGGGCCAGCACGATCTGCTGCACGATGTACAGGCCCAGGCCCAGGCCCTGGTTGCGCCCCGGCCGGTGGCTGCGTTCGCGAAACGGGTTGAAAAGCTGTCCCATCAGGTCTGCAGGAATGCTGCCGCCATTGGACACCTGCAGCACCACGGCCTGGGGCAGCGTGCCGTCCAGCTGCACACGGACGGGTTCGCTGGCGGTGCCATGCTGAACGGCATTGCCCAGCAGGTTGGACAGCACCTGCAGCAGCCTTTCGCCATCCCATTGCCCGCCTAAATCGCCCTGGGCCTGCACCTGGATCGGGCAGTCGGGTGCGCTTTCGCGCAGCTCTTCGACGGCACGCTGCACCACTTCCGACAGCACCACCGCCGTGCACAGCAGCGGCATGCCGCCCGCCTGGCGCACACGCGCCACGTCCAGCAGGTCCTCGATCATGCGGCCCATGCGGCGCCCGCTGTTCTGCACCTGCGTGGCCAGCGCCTGCACCTTGTCGCTGCCGGGGTCGCGCTGCAGCACCATGGCCGCTGTCAGGATGGCGGTCAGCGGGCTGCGCAGATCGTGGCTGAGCACGGCCATGTACATCTCGTTGAGCCGCAGCGCCTCGGTGCGCTCCTTGAGTTCGCGCGCCAAGGCCCGCCGGTGCCGGAACAGCTCGAAAAAGACATTCGCCTTGTTGACCAGCGCATGGCCGTCCACCGGTTTGTAGAGAAAGTCCACGGCACCGTTTTCGTAGCCCTTGAACTGCCAGTTGCCATCGCGCGAACCGGCCGTGATGAAGATCAGCGGCACATGGCGCGTGCGCTCGCTGCCGCGCAGCAGCTCGGCCAGCTCAAAGCCGTTCATGTCGGGCATCTGCACGTCCAGCAGCGCCAGCGCCACATCGCTGTGTTGCAGCAGCAGTTCCAGGGCTTCAGGGCCGGAGCCGGCCTTGAGGATTTCCACATCGTCGCGCTGCAGCAGCGCTTCCAGCGCGGTCAGGTTTTCCTCGATGTCATCGACCAGCAGGCATTTGACGCGTTCCGGCGCTGTTGCCATGGGCAGCGCGGGTGAAGCAAAACCCACAGGCATTGCGGTCTGGGCAAAGTGGTCTTTCACAGTTTTCTTTCTGCGTGCAATGCGGTCAGGAAAGTGGCCATCTGCAAGGGCGTCAGGATGCGCGCCGCCGTGGTGCGCGCCAGGGCCGACTCGGGCATGGTGCGCACGCCGGCGCTGTCCGGCTCCTGCACCACGGCCAGCCCCCCGCGCGCCTCGATGGCCGCCAGGCCGCGTGCACCGTCCTGGTTGGCGCCGGACAGCAGCATGCCGATCAGGCCGCTGCCATAGGCATCTGCCGCCGACTCGAACAAAACGTCGATGGAAGGGCGCGAATAGTGCACCGGCGCATCCACCGACAGTGCCAGGGCCGGGCCATCGTCCACCAGCAAATGGTAGTCGGGCGGGGCAAAGTACACCGTGCCGGGCACGATCGGCTCCTTGTCCTCGGCCTCGCGCAGCGGCAGCGCGCAGCGCGAACGGAAAATGTTGCACAGCAGGCTGGGCCGGTTGCGCGGCAGGTGCAGCACCACCAGCACCGCTGCCTGCAGGCCGGCCGGCAGCGCCGGCAGCAGCACGCTCAGCGCTTCCACGCTGCCCGCCGAGCCGCCGATCACCACCGCGCCAAAACCGGTGTGCGCCTTCTCGCTGCGCTGCGCTGCGGCGCTCACAGGCCGGCCTTCTTCTGGTAGATGCGGTCCGGCAGCACAAAGTTGTCAAAAGCGTCGGCATGCGCCGAAAACGCCAGCGATTCCTTCGAACCCAGCCCCAGAAAACCCTTGCGGCACAGCGATTCGCGAAACAGCCCGAGCGCGCGGTTCTGCAGGTCGCGGTCAAAGTAGATCAGCACATTGCGGCACGACACCAGCTGCATTTCGGCAAACACGCTGTCGGTGGCCAAACTGTGGTCGGAAAACACCATGTGCTTGCGCAGCGACTTGTCGAACACCACGCGGCCATAGGCAGCAGTGTAGTGGTCCGACAGCGACGAGCGCGCCCCGGACCGGGCATGGTTTTCAGTGCTTTGCGGAATGCGCTCGATGTCGAACACGCCCGATTCGGCTTTTTTCAAGGCGGACGGGTTGATGTCGGTGGCATAGATCAGCGTGCGCTCCAGCAGCCCTTCCTCGCGCAGCAAAATCGCCAGTGAATACACCTCTTCGCCCGCGCTGCAGCCGGCCACCCACACCTTGAGCGACGGGTAGGTGCGCAGGAGCGGCACCACCTGCTCGCGCAGCGAACGAAAGTAGCCTGGGTCGCGAAACATCTCGCTCACCTGCACCGTCAGGTACTCCAGCAGCGCCGGAAAGGTTTCGCGCTCGTGCAGCACCCGGTCCTGCAGCTGCGAGATGGTCTTGCAGCCAAAGTGCAGCAGCGCGGCCTGCAGGCGGCGCTTGAGCGACGCCTGCGCATAGCCGCGAAAGTCGAAATGGTATTTGTAATAGATGGCCTCGATCAGCAGGCGCTGCTCGATGTCGAGGGTGGTGGTGGTCTTGCGCTGGGGCACGGCGGGTCCGGTTATTTGGGCATCCAGACGCGCACCAGCGATAGCAGCTTTTCTACATCCAGCGGCTTGGCAATGTAGTCGTTGGCACCGGCGCTCAGGCACTTTTCCTGGTCGTCCTTCATGGCCTTGGCGGTCAGCGCAATGATGGGCAGCTTGCGCCATTCGCTGCGCTTGCGGATCTCGCGCATGGCGGTGAAGCCGTCCATCTCCGGCATCATGATGTCCATCAGCACCAGGTCAATGCGCGGGGCGCCGGGGGCCAGCGTCTTTTCCAGCGCGGCCAGTGCTTCCAGGCCGTTGCGGGCAATTTCCACCTGCATGCCGGTGGGCTCCAGCACGCTGGAGAGCGCAAACACGTTGCGCACATCGTCTTCCACCACCAGCACGGTGCGCCCTTCC
>JAGOCN010000009.1 GCA_017998735.1 Giesbergeria sp. | reverse complement strand
CAGCAGCCACTCACCTGCCGGGCTGATGTGGTGGCCGGCACTGTCCTGCAGCGCAATGAAGGCATGGGCTTCCCGCAGCACGTCGATGTTGTCGTGCAGGCGCGGAAAAAAGGGCGCCGTGCGCCCTTTGATTTTTGCCTGGTGCGCCTGCGCCAGGCTGCGCCCGTGCTGGGCAAAGCGGGCCGCGCCGAAAATTTCAGAGCGGATGGGCTGTTCCAGGGCGCCGCGCCCTGCGTCAAGCAGGTTGCAAGCCTCTGCCCCGGCCGAACAGAACTGGTGCAGCGCAGGGCTTTTGTTCACAGGCAGGTACTTTTCAGGAGAAGAAAATCCAGCCGCTTGCGGCCACCAGACCTGCAGCGGCCACCATCGTGGTCACAAAACGGCGTGCCAGAAAGCCATGCACCGCTTCTGCAGCACAGTGCAAACGGTGCATCGGCCCGCATGCCAGCATGCATTGCCTGGCATGTTCAGACAATGCGGGTGCGCCGTACTGGGCAGAGCGGGAAATGGACAGGTCCGACATCGGGAACTCCTTGAATGAAAATTTGCAGGTAGAAAAAGGTCTCGCCTTTGCTTCCACAGGTTGTGAATTGATGCTAGGACACATGCAGGGCCACGTCTGTCAGACAACGCCTCAGTAACGCAGTAACCAAAACGAATGCAAAGTATTCCAGCTGCAAAAGGGCTGTGCGCAAGGTCTGAAAACCTTTGCAGTCTGAAGCTAGTCACTGAAAAAATGCGTTTTTTCCTTGTTAGCATCCGTACCACCAGGAGCGCCAAGAACACCGCACTGCAAAAAAGCCGGAACGAAGTTTCAGCATCCCCAGCAATGTTGCACTGCAACAGTTTAACCTTTGCCCGGATTTTTTGTTTAGGGGCGCTCCATTCCCGGAATTTTTCTGTAACTCAGGCACATACGGAATTGGGGTGAATGGCATGCAAGGCACTGTCGCAAACCCGCTCCTTCCTTTGTCCGATACGTCCTTAAAATCCCTGTCGTTCTTCTGGTCCGGGTGTGCGCTTTTTGTGCATGCGTGCTTTCGCGCAGCGGTGCTGCCGGGCACGCCCTTTGCAAGGCGACTGGCTGGGCTGCGGCACCCAATTTCAAACGACACACCATGGGCACACTGCAGCATGTGCGTGTTGCCGGTTTCCAGGTGCAGTGCGCTGTTTTTGCCGATTTCCACCGACTTTTTTTGGAGCCCATGCCATGCAGGCGTTACTTGTTTTCTCCAGAGGCATTGACGGGCTCAATGCCTGGATCGGCCGCTATGTCATCTGGCTCATCCTGGCCTCCACCGTCATCAGTGGCGTCAATGCCATCGTGCGCAAGGTGTTCAACTACAGCTCCAACGCCTTTCTGGAAGTGCAGTGGTACCTGTTTGCGTCCGCCTTTCTGCTGGCCGCCGGCTACACGCTGCTGCAGCGCGAGCATGTGCGCGTGGACGTGATCTCCAGCCGGCTGTCCAAGCGCACGCAGATCTGGATCGACCTGCTGGGCTTCCTGTTCTTTCTCACCCCCATGTGCCTTGTGGTGCTGTGGTACGGCGTGCCGTTCTTTCTGCAGGGGTTTGAATCGAACGAAATGTCGAGCAACGCCGGCGGCCTTCTGCGCTGGCCGGTGTACCTGATGATGCCGCTCGGCTTTGGGCTGCTGATGCTGCAGGGCTTTTCGGAAGCCATCAAGCGCCTGGCCTTCCTTCAAGGGCTGATCGACGACCCCACGGTCAAACCGGACGAAAAAACGGCCGAGCAGGAGCTGGCCGAGTCGCTGCGCCGCCTGGCCGAAGCCGGCAAGGGCCACGGCCCTGCCAAAGCCGACTGAACGGAGCACCACACCATGGAATTTCTCACTGCCAACCTGGCGCCGATCATGTTTGTCGGCCTCATGGCATTTTTGCTGCTGGGCTTTCCGGTGGCGTTCAGCCTGGGCGCCTGCGGGCTGTTCTTCGGCTTCGTCGGCATCGAGCTGGGCGTGCTGCCGCAGGCGCTGATGCAGGCGCTGCCATTGCGCATTTTCGGCATCATGCAGAACGACACCCTGCTGGCCATACCGTTTTTCACGCTGATGGGGCTGATTCTGGAGCGCAGCGGCATGGCAGAAGACCTGCTGGAAACCATTGGACAGCTGTTCGGTCCGGTGCGCGGCGGCCTGGCGCTGGCGGTGGTGTTTGTCGGCGCGCTGCTGGCGGCCACCACCGGCGTGGTGGCGGCTTCGGTGATCTCGATGGGCCTGATCTCGCTGCCCATCATGCTGCGCTACGGCTACGACCGGCGCATTGCCACCGGGGTGATTGCCGCCTCGGGCACGCTGGCGCAGATCATTCCGCCCTCGCTGGTGCTGATCATCCTGGCCGACCAGCTCGGCCGCAGCGTGGGCGACATGTACAAGGGCGCGTTCGTGCCTGGTTTCATCCTGATGGGTTTCTATGCCGGCTATGTCATCCTGCTGGCCCTCGTCAAGCCCGCCTGGGTACCGGCCCTGCCGCCCGAAGCGCGCCACCTGCGCGAGGACAACGGCAACAGCGGCCTGCCGTCGCTGCTGCTGCTGACCGCTCTGTCGGTGGGGGTGTCGCTGTATTTTGCCCACCGCATCGTGGACGTGCACAGCTGGTGGACCGGCGAGGAAGTGACGCGGGTCGCCAAGGACGAAACCATCGTGGTGTCGATGTGCGTGGGCGTGGCGCTGGCGTTTCTGCTGTCGCTGCTCAACAAGGTCACGCGCCTGGGGCTGCTGTCGCGCATGGCCGAGCGCGTCACCTTTGTGCTGATTCCGCCGCTGCTGCTGATCTTTCTGGTGCTGGGCACCATCTTTCTGGGCGTGGCCACGCCCACCGAGGGCGGCGCCATGGGGGCGCTGGGCGCCTTTGTGATGGCCATGGTGCGCGGGCGACTGAGCTTTTCACTGCTCAAGCAGGCGCTCAACACCACCACCAAACTGTCGTGCTTTGTGGTGTTCATCCTGATCGGCTCGACCATTTTCAGCCTGGTGTTCCAGGGCGTGGACGGGCCGCGCTGGGTCGAGCACCTGCTGACCGGACTGCCGGGCGGACAGATCGGCTTTCTGATCCTGGTGAACGTCATGATCTTCTTCCTGGCGTTCTTTCTGGACTTCTTCGAGCTGTCGTTCATCGTCGTGCCGCTTCTGGCGCCGGTGGCGGAAAAACTGGGCATCGACCTGATCTGGTTTGGCGTGCTGCTGGCAGTGAACATGCAGACCTCGTTCATGCACCCGCCCTTCGGTTTTGCCCTGTTCTACCTGCGCAGCGTGGCACCCGCCGTGGCCTACACCGACCGGATCACGAAAAAGCTGATCCAGCCGGTGACCACCATGCAGATCTACTGGGGAGCGGTGCCCTTTGTGCTGATCCAGGTGGTCATGGTGGGCCTGATCATTGCCTTCCCCGGCATCGTCTCCAGCGGCCTGGACAAACCCGAGGTCTACGACATGGACAAGATCCGCCTGCAGATGGAATCCGACATGTCCAATCTGGAGCCCCCGCCACCCCTGCAGTCCGGTGACGGCTTTGGCAACAGCGCACCAGCCCTGCCCGAGCCTGGTGCCGAGCCCGGCCCGGCCGCAGACGAAGAAGACCCGCTCAAGGCCATGCAGGATGCGTTGAAAGAGGAAAAAAAGTAGCCGCCAGCCTCTGAAACCCCCTTCAAAGCCCTGTTTCAACAGGGCTTTTTTTTGCCCCCGAACCGGTACTGAAAGCGCCGGACCACAGCCAGAAACAAAAGAGTCAAAACAGCCTCCAGAGCTTGTGCATCCAGCGCTGGCAGCTATCAAAAAAGAATTTTTAGTGGTTGCAGGCGCAAAAAAGCCCCGTCGGGCGGGGCGCTGGCATCAAAACCCTGAAAACACTCCAGCGCCCCACCTGGGGCGCCTGGGCGTTACAGTTTCTGGCGCTGCATGAAGCTGTCGAAGCTGCCTTCGGCAAAACGGAACCACAGCACCTGGTCGCGCTGGAAGTTGCGGTAGTCGGCGTAGATCTTCTTCCAGTCCGGGTTGCTGTTGTTCAGCTCCGAATACACCTCCATGGTGGCCTTGAACGAAGCGTCCATGACCGCTGGCGGAAATGGCAGCACTTTCGTTTTGGCACCCACCAGCTGCTTCAAGGCACCGGGGTTGCGAGCGTCGTAGCGCGCCTGCGTCACCACATGGGCCTCGTACGAGGCGCTGTGCACCATGGCGCGGTACTCGGGCGTCAGCGCGGCCAGCGCCTTGTCGTTGACATAGAACTCCAGGTTCAGGCTGCCCTCCCACCAGCCGGGGTAGTAGTAGTAAGGCGCCACCTTGCTGATGCCGAGCTTGAGGTCGTCGTAGGGGCCGATCCACTCGGCCGCATCGATGGTGCCTTTTTCCAGCGCCTGGTAGATCTCGCCGCCCGGAATGTTCTGCGGCACGCCGCCCATGCGCTCGATGATCTTGCCGGCAAAGCCGCCAACGCGGAATTTCAAACCCTTGATGTCGGCCGGTGTCTTGACTTCCTTGCGGAACCACCCGCCCATCTGCGCGCCGGTGTTGCCGCCGAGGAAGTTGACGATGTTGTTCTTGGCATAGAACTCGCGCATCAGCTTGCCGCCGTTGCCGTCCACCATCCAGGCCGTGAGCTGGCGCGAATTCATGCCAAACGGAATGGCCCCGCCAATCGCAAAGGCCTCGTTCTTGCCAAAGAAATAGTAAGGCGCGGTGTGGGCCACTTCCACGGTGCCGTTCTGCACGCCATCGACCACGCCAAAGGCGGGCATCAGCTCGCCGGCGGCATGCACCGAGACCTCGAACTTGCCGCCCGACATGTCCTTGAGCGCCTTGGCAAACACATCGGCCGAACCGTGGATGGTGTCCAGCGATTTGGGAAAGCTGGACGCCAGGCGCCAGCGCACCACCGGCTGCGCGTGCACGGCCGGAGCCACGCCTGCGGCCAGCACGCCGGCAATGCCGGCATTCTTGAGAAGGGAACGTCTTTCCATGGCAAGTCTCCTGGGGTCAAAAATCAAACCTGAAAGAAGCCCTGCCATCGCAGCGCGGCGGGGCCCTGAAAAACAGGCCCCTGCACACCGGGGTGTGCAGGGGCCTTGCGCTCACGGATGCAGGAAGCATGCAGGGGTCGGCATGGTTTTTCTGCGTCCGGTGTGGGAAAACCTTGCTGGCGGCAATCAGAGCTTCACGGTGGCCATGTAGTTGTCGTAGCGCAGCTCAGAGTAGCGCGCCCAGAGCAGCTGGTCGCGCTGGAAGCTGCGCATGCTCTGGTGGATGGTCTTGAACTCGGCCGATTTGGCCTCGTGCTCGGCAAACACTTCCATAGACGCCTTGAAGCCGGCGTCCATGATTTCCTTGGAAAACGCCTTGAGCTGGGTCTTGGCGCCCACCAGTTTCTTCAGCGCAATCGGGTTGACCGCGTCGTACTTGGCGGTCATGTCGCGTGCTGCCACGGCAGCGGCGGCGTCCACGATGGCCTGGAATTCGGGCGAGAGCGCGGCGTAGGCCTTGGTGTTGATGAAGAACTCCAGCTCGGCGCCGCCTTCCCACCAGCCAGGGTAGTAGTAGTAGGGCGCCACCTTGTTGAAGCCGAGTTTTTCATCGTCGTACGGACCGACGAATTCGACCGCGTCCAGCGTGCCTTTTTCCAGCGCCTGGTACACATCGCCAGCGGGCATGTTCTGCGCCACCACACCGAGCTTTTGCATGGCTTCGCCAAACAGGCCGCCGCCCAGGCGCATTTTCAGGCCCTTCAGGTCGGCCACGGTCTTGATTTCCTTGCGGTACCAGCCGCCCATCTGCGTGCCGGTGTTGCCGGCACTCAGGCTCTTCATGTTGTAGTTGGCATAGAACGCGTCCATGAGCTTGCGGCCACCGCCATGCTCCATCCACGAGTCCATCTGGCGTGCGGTCAGGCCGAACGGCACAGCGCAGCCAAAGGCAAAGATCGGGTCCTTGCCGGTGAAGTAGTACGACGCGGTCTGGCCCATCTCGACGGTGCCGTTCTGCAGTGCATCAACCACGCCAAACGCCGGCATCAGTTCGCCGCCGGCATGGACGGACACTTCAAACTTGCCGCCCGACAGTGCCTTGACCGTTTTGGCAAACATTTCCCCACTGCCATAAATGGTGTCCAGCGACTTGGGAAAGCTCGACGCCATGCGCCAGCGCACGGCGGTCTGGGCATGCACGGCAGGGGCCACACCGGCAGCGAGCACGCCAGCGACGCCGGCATGCTTGAGGATTGATCGACGGTCCATTAAAAATTACTCCGAAAGGTCAGAAGCTGACAAAGGCTGATGAACACTGCGCGGGCACGGGCACCGCGCAACCCTGGTCAATGTAGCAGTTGGGCATTGTAAAAATGCGGACAACCAAGCGCGCACGGGGTTTCCCCGCGTTGCCCAAACGCACTGACACCTGCGCGACATCGGCCTGTGCTTGCTGCATGGCTGGAGCGTGGCGGTGCAGACGCCCCCGGCAGGCAGCCAGCCCATCGAACACATAGGGCACAGCATCCGCCAGTGCGCGCCAACCCTGCGCCAGGGATTGCGCGGGGCTGGCGCGGGTTTGGTGCCTTCAGGCTGCGCTGCTGTCCAGAAAACGCTGGCGCACCGAGCGCTCGATGCCCGCAGCGTCCAGGCCCTGCAGCGCCAGCAGCTGCGCCGGGTCGCCGTGCTCGATGAAGGTGTCGGGCAGGCCCAGCTGCAGCACCGGGCGCAGCAGCTGTGCGGCAGCCAGGGCTTCCAGCACCGCGCTGCCCGCGCCGCCGGCAATGCAGCCCTCCTCCAGCGTCACCAGCGCGTCGTGGCTGGCGGCCACGTCCAGCAGCAGCTCCAGGTCCAGCGGCTTGGCCCAGCGCATGTTCACCACCGTGGCGTCCAGCGTCTCGGCTGCCTGCAACGCAGGGTAAAGCAGGGTGCCAAAGGCCAGCATGGCAATGCGCGGCGCGGGCTGCACAAGCTGCGCGGTCTGGCTGTCCGTGCCCTGTGGCTCTGCGCCTGCACCTGCAACCGGATGTGCGTTTGTGT
Source organism: Giesbergeria sp. (assembly GCA_017998735.1). Lineage (GTDB taxonomy): Bacteria > Pseudomonadota > Gammaproteobacteria > Burkholderiales > Burkholderiaceae_C > Simplicispira. Next base: position 6,982 of record JAGOCN010000009.1, on the reverse strand, counting down.
TTGCGCTGTCAGCAGCACGCGCCGGTTTGCTGGACGTGCGGCGCACTTCGCCCTTGCCAAAAACCAGCCCTTCCAGGCTGGCCAGTGGCGCGATGCCTGCCCCCGCGCCGCGCGGGTAGCGCACGCACACCGGCTGCTGCTGGGCAAAGGCGGTGCTGAGCAGCTGGCGGCATTCGCGCTCGTCGGCCGGGCAGGCCATGGCCATGTTGGGAATGCAGCGCACAAAGGCAATGTCGTAGGCCCCAGCGTGCGTGGCGCCGTCGGCCCCCACCAGGCCGGCGCGGTCGAGTGCAAACACCACCGGCAGGTTTTGCAGCGCCACGTCGTGGATCAGCTGGTCGTAGCCGCGCTGCAGGAAGGTGGAATAAATCGCCACCACCGGCTTGACGCCCTCGCAGGCCATGCCGGCGGCAAAGGTGACCGCATGCTGCTCGGCAATGCCGACGTCGAAATAGCGGTCGGGAAAGCGCTTGTGGAATTCCACCATGCCCGAGCCTTCGCGCATGGCCGGCGTGATCGCCACCAGCCGGTCGTCCTGCGCCGCCATGTCGCACAGCCAGTCGCCAAACACCTGCGTGAAGGTCTGGCGCGGCTTGGCGGTGGCCTTGACCAAGCCCACAGCCGGGTCGAACTTGCCGGGGCCGTGGTAGGCCACCGGGTCGGCCTCGGCCAGCTTGTAGCCCTGGCCCTTCTTGGTCACCACATGCAGGAACTGCGGCCCTTTCAGGCCCTTGATGTTCTCCAGTGTCGGAATCAGCGAATCAAGGTCGTGGCCGTCGATCGGACCGATGTAGTTGAAGCCGAATTTTTCAAACAGCGTGGCCGGCAGCACCATGCCCTTGGCCTGCTGCTCCAAGCGCTTGGCCAGTTCCAGCAATGGCGGCACCGGGCCAAGCACCGTCTTGCCAACGTTCTTGGCCGTGGCATAGAACTGCCCGCTCATCAGCTGCGCCAGGTAGCGGTTGAGCGCGCCCACCGGCGGGCTGATGCTCATGTCGTTGTCGTTCAGGATGACCAGCAGGTCGCAATCGGCCACGCCGGCGTTGTTCAGCGCCTCGAACGCCATGCCGGCGGTCATGGCGCCGTCGCCGATGATGGCCACGGCGCGGCGGTCCTCGCCCTTGTGCTTGGCGGCCAGCGCCATGCCCAGCGCCGCCGAGATGCTGGTGCTGGAATGCGCCGTGCCAAAGGTGTCGTAGCTGCTCTCGGTGCGCTGCGGAAACCCCGACAGGCCGCCCAGCTGGCGCAGCGAACCCATGCGCCCGCGCCGCCCGGTCAAAATTTTGTGCGGGTAGGTCTGGTGGCCCACGTCCCACACCAGCCGGTCATAGGGCGTGTTGAAAACCGCGTGCAGCGCCACCGTCAGTTCCACGGTGCCCAGGTTGGAGCCCAGGTGCCCGCCGGTCTGCGCAACGCTGTGCAGCACAAAGGCGCGCAGCTGCGCGGCCAGCGTTTTCAGCTGCGCCCGCGGCAGGCGGCGCAGATCGGCCGGGTCGTTCACGCTCTGGAGCAAGGGGTAGGACAAAGGGTTGGTAGAGGACATTGCTTTGATTTTGATAGCTGCCGGCGCAGTCTGTGCCTGCGCTGGCGGTCAATTGGACAAGAATCTGCCCTCAGTGCGAGCGGTGCACCACCATGTCGGCCAGAGCGGCCAGCGCCTGCCGCTGCGGCGGCTGCAGCCCGCTGGCCTGCAGCGCTGCATGGGCTTCGGCCAGCAGCTGGCGCGCACAGGCCCTGGCTGGCTCCAGCCCCAGCAGCGACACATAGGTGGGTTTGTCGGTGGCGGCATCCTTGCCGGCCGTCTTGCCGAGCGTGGCGGAGTCGGCCACCACGTCCAGGATGTCATCGACCACCTGGAACGCCAGGCCCAGCGCGGCGCCATAGGTTGCCAGAGCGGCCAGCGCAGGCGCATCGGCCTGCCCGCAGGCGGCGCCCATCATCACGCTGCCCTGCAACAGCGCGCCGGTTTTGAGGCGGTGCATGTGGCGCAGCTGCGCCTCGTCCAGCGCCACGCCCACGCTGGCCAGGTCGATGGCCTGGCCACCGGCCATGCCGGCCGAGCCGGCCGCGTGCGACAGCAGGCGGCACAGCGCGGCCTGCACGCCGGGCGCAATCGCATCGCCGGCAGGGGTCAGCAACTCAAAGGCCAGCGCCTGCAATGCATCGCCCGCCAGCAGCGCGCGGGCTTCGCCAAAGCGCACATGCACCGTCGGCTTGCCACGCCGCAGCACGTCGTTGTCCATGCAGGGCATGTCGTCGTGCACCAGCGAATAGGCGTGGATCAGTTCGGCCGCGCAGGCAGCGCGCAGCGCGGCCTCGTCCAGTGCGGCGCTGCGCTCGGGGCCGTCGGCCGGGGCCACCGCCTCGCGCGCGGCCAGCACCAAGAGCGGGCGCAACCGCTTGCCGCCGTCCAGCACGGCATAGCGCATGGCCTCGCCCAGGCCGGCAGGTGCATCGGTGCCTACCCAGCGCGACAAGGCGGCTTCCACATTCGCCAGCTGTGCCGTGCTCCAGCTGTCCAGGTCAAAAGCGGCACTGTCTGCGGGGGCGGCGTTCCAGGTTGCGGTCGGGTGTGCGTTCATTCCTGCGCCACCCACGTTTGCAGTGAACCGCCTTCGTCAAGCACCTGGACCTGGTTCTGCACGGCCTCCAGCCGCTCGCGGCAGAACGCCAGCAGCACCGCCCCACGCTGGTAGCCGGCCAGCAGCTGGTCCAGCGGCATCTGGCCGGATTCAATGCGCACCACCAGCTGCTCCAGCTCTTCCAGGGCGGCTTCGTAGCTGGTCGGCTCTGTGGTTTTGGGTTTGGGCATGGGCAAAGCAGAAGGTCGGGATAAAGCGCGCAATTTTAGGCCGATAGCATGTTTGCCCCTGCCCCGAAGGCTTTGGCGGTGGCACGGCCCCGAACGCACCCTCTGGCGCCAGGCTGCCCGGCCACGCGCTCTGGCCGCACAAAGCATGCGCCAGCGCCCGGCCTTCTATAATGGCCCTCCCCCGCAATCGCCTCTGCCAGACCGGGTTTTCCCGGAGGTTGCGGCGCACTTCTGCCTGCCTTTTGCGACTGCTGCCGAGATTGCGACTGATGCTGCACCCTTGGCATCCGCACCTTCCTTTTTTCTTTTTCTCTCCCTGTGGGGAGTCTTTAGGTCAGGGCACCCATGTCTGATTTAAGTCTTCGACTGCAGCCGGCTGCAAGCCAACTACCAGTTTCAAGCTACTTTGACGAAGCGCTGTTCCAGCGCGAGCGCGCCCTGCTCTTCGAGCGCGGCCCGCGCTATGTGGGCCACGCGCTGAGCGTGCCCGAACCGGGCGACTACCACGCCCTGCCCCAGGAAGGCGGCGGGCGCGCGCTGGTGCGCAGTCCGCAGGGCCGGGTCGAGCTGATCTCCAATGTCTGCCGCCACCGCCAGGCGCTGATGCTGACCGGGCGCGGCTCGCTGCACACGCAGCAAAAGGGCAGCGCCGCCGGCAACATCGTCTGCCCGGTGCACCGCTGGACCTACAGCCCCGGCGGCGAACTGCTGGGCGCGCCGCACTTCACGCACGACCCCTGCCTGAACCTGCGCAACTACCCGCTGCGCGAGTGGAACGGCCTTTTGTTCGAGGACAACGGCCACGACCCCACCGCCGACCTGGCCGGCCTGGGCCGGCGCGCCGAACTGTGCTTTGACGGCTTCACACTCGACCGGGTGGAGCTGCACGAATGCAACTACAACTGGAAAACCTTCATCGAGGTCTATCTGGAGGACTACCACGTCGGCCCGTTCCACCCCGGCCTGGGCAACTTCGTCACCTGCGACGACCTGCAGTGGGAGTTCCACAAGAACGGCTCGGTGCAGACCGTGGGTGTGGCTTCCACCTTTGGCCAGCCGGGCTCGGACGTGTACCGCCAGTGGCACCAGGTGCTGCTGAAATACCGCAAGGGCCGGCTGCCCGAGCGCGGCGCCGTCTGGCTGACCTGCTACCCGCACACCATGGTCGAGTGGTACCCGCATGTGCTGACCGTGTCCACGCTGCACCCGGTCGGCCCGCAAAAGACATTGAACATGGTGGAATTCTTCTACCCGGAAGAAATCACCGCCTTCGAGCGCGAATTTGTCGCAGCGCAGCAGGCCGCCTACATGGAAACCTGCCTGGAAGACGACGAGATCGCCGAGCGCATGGACGCCGGCCGCCGCGCCCTGCACCGGCGGGGTTGCAACGAGGTCGGCCCCTACCAAAGCCCGATGGAAGACGGCATGCAGCATTTCCATGCCTGGTACCGGGGTGCCATGGGCGCGCAGGCACTGCAGGAATGAACGCCTGACGCTCTTGTTTTGATAGCTGCCAGCGCAAGCCCCGCCTGGGCTGGAGGCCGTTTTTGCTTAAAACCTTTCTTCTCCAACCCCATTCCCCTCACCAGCATCAAACTTCGGTTTGAACCCCCCTTCAGGGGGATGGAATTTTTTTGGTGGAGGGGCAACCTTTTCCAAATTCGCTCCGAAAGGGGCGTGGATTGAAACATGCAAGCCCTCTGGATGGTGCTGGCCGCGTTTTTGTTTGCCAGCATGGGCGCGTGCGTGAAGGTGGCATCGGCGCATTTCAATGCCGCCGAACTGGTGTTCTACCGGGGCCTCATCGGCATGCTGCTCCTGTGGTGGCTGGCGCGTTCGCAGGGCGTGCGGCTGGCCACCCGTTACCCGTCCATGCACGCCTGGCGCAGCCTGGTGGGCGTGACCGCGCTGGGCGCCTGGTTCTATGCGATTGCGCACCTGCCGCTGGCCACCGCCGTGACGCTGAACTACATGAGCAGCATCTGGATAGCGGCCTTTCTGGTGGGCGGCGCGCTGCTGTCGTGGCGGCCGGAAAACCCCGCGCCAGCACCCGGCGCCGAAGGGCCGGGCGCGCAGGCGCCGCTGGTGCTGACGGTGCTGGCCGGCTTTGCCGGCGTGCTGCTGCTGCTGCGCCCCGGCCTGGAGGCCAGCAGCGGACAGGAAGGTTTTGCCAGCGTGGTGGGGGTGCTGTCGGGAATGGCGGCGGCCATGGCCTACCTGCAGGTGGTGGCGCTGTCGCGCCTGGGCGAGCCCGAAACCCGCACGGTGTTTTACTTTGCCGTCGGCTCTGCCGCAGCCGGTGCCTGCGCGCTGCTGCTGACCGGCACCTCGCCCTGGCCGGGCTGGGCCGCCAGCGCCTGGCTGCTGCCGATTGGCGTGCTGGCCGCCGGCGGGCAGCTGTGCATGACGCGCGCCTATTCGCGTGCCGGCTCGCGCCGGGGCACGCTGGTGGTGGCCAGCCTGCAGTACTGCGGCGTCGCCTTTGGCGCCATTTTTGGCGTGCTGCTGTTTGGCGAGCGCATTGCCCCGGCCGGCTGGGCCGGCATGGCACTGATCGTGGCCAGCGGGCTGGTCGCCACTGCCCTGCGCGGACGCGCCGCGCCACAGGCACCGGCCGAAGAGCACTGACACAACAGGGCGGGCAGCACAAAAACTCCGGTGGCCCTGCAGCCCGGTGCAAAACCCTGCCGGAAACTGTACAAAATGGCGCATGCCCCTGCGGGCGATTGCACGCCCTGCCCTGCAATCGCCTGCACTTTCACTGCCCCTCCACCTTTGCTGCCCGCCATGACCCACACCACCCTGATTTCCGCCCCCGAACTGCAAGCGCTGATGGACAGCGAAGCCCCGCTGATGGTGTTTGACTGCAGCTTTGACCTGTCCACACCGTCTGCGGCCGAACAGCTGTACCTGGACGCGCACATTCCCGGCGCCGTGTACGCGCACCTGGACGAGGCGCTCAGCGCGCCGCACGGCGCGCCCCTGGCCGATGGCACCGTGCTGACCGCGCACGACGCCGACACCCCGGCCTCGGGCGGTCGCCACCCGCTGCCCAGCCGCGAAAAATTCGCCATCTGGCTGTCCAGCGTCGGTTTTGCCAACGGCATGCAGGCGGTTGTCTACGACCGCAACCAGACCGCCTACTGCGGGCGCCTGTGGTGGATGCTCAAGTGGCTGGGGCACGACGCGGTGGCGGTGCTCGATGGCGGCCTGCAGGCCTGGCAGGCGGCGGGTGGCGCAATCGCCAGCGGCGCCGAGCCGGCGCATTTTCAAAGCAACTTCCGCCTCGGCGAGCCGCTGGGCCGGCTGGTCACGGCAGACCAGGTGCTGGCGCAGCTGGGGCAATCCGGCCAGACCGTCATCGACGCCCGCACGGCAGTCCGCTTTCGCGGCGACAGCGCAGCCATGGACCCGGTGGCCGGCCACATTCCCGGCGCCCTCAACCGCCCCTTTGCCGACAACTTCGCCCCCGACGGGCGCTTCAAGCAGCCCGAAGTGCTGCGCGCCGAATTCGACGCCCTGCTGGCCGGGCGCGCGCCGGGCAGCGTGGTGCACCACTGCGGCAGCGGCGTGACCGCCAACCCGAACCTGCTGGCCATGGAGCTGGCCGGGCTGGGCCAGAGCGGCCTGTTTGCCGGCAGCTGGAGCGAATGGACCAGCGACCCCACCCGCCCGGTGGCACGCGGCGACTGAGCCTGTTGGCCGCGCAGCAGCTGCCAGCACGGCCAGAGCAATCAGGGACAGGTGCACCGCAGTGCCTGGCCGCCTTCCAGGCCAAAGGTGCATTTCGCATGCCTTTCAATGCGGTGCAGGCCTACGCGGCAGCGCAGTGCTGCCGCCCGACAATGAAACGATGAACTCTTCCGCATTGCCTCCGGCCAGCCCACTTGCGCCCGGCGCCCCTTCACCGGCCGGCCCTGCCGGCACGGCTGTGCCTGGCGCTTTCGCGTCTCCTGGTGTCGGCAACGGATACGGCAGTAGCAGTGGCCAGGCCAGCAGCGCTGCCTTGCGCTCGTCCCTGTCCGCGCCCCAGGAAGTTGAAACACCTGACCTGCCGGCACCAATACAGGCACAGGACGCCCTGCGGGACGCTCCCGACATTGCACCGGGCAAGGCCGATCCGCCCCTTCCGCTGCCCACACCGCTGCCCCGGCCCGAGCAGCAGTTCAC
>JAGOCN010000219.1 GCA_017998735.1 Giesbergeria sp. | reverse complement strand
CACCGAGGCCGAGCGGTTGAAGCGCGGATCGACCACCATGAAGTGCGCGTTGTTGTGCTCCTTCGCTTCGATGACCCACTTGAATCCGCACGGGTGTGCTTCGGCGGCATTGCCGCCCATGATCAAAATAACGTCCGCATTCTTGATGTCGACCCAATGGTTCGTCATCGCTCCACGGCCAAACGTCGGGGCAAGACCTGCCACCGTCGGGCCGTGTCAGACACGTGCTTGGTTGTCGAGTGCGAGAAGGCCCCAGCTGCGGGCCACCTTGTGGGTGACGTAACCGGCTTCGTTGCTGGACGCCGAAGCGGCCAGCATGCCGGTGGTGAGCCAGCGGTTCACGGTCAGACCGTCTTCGGTCTTTTCCACGAAGTTGGCATCGCGGTCGTCTTTCAGCAGCTTGGCTATGCGCGTCAGCGCGTCGTCCCACGACAGGCGCTGCCACTCGTTCGAGCCGGGTGCGCGGTACTCGGGAAACTGCAGGCGGTTGGGGCTGTGGACAAAGTCCAGCAGCGCCGCGCCCTTGGGGCACAGCGTGCCGCGGTTGACCGGGTGGTCCGGGTCGCCCTCGACGTGCATCACCGACAGGCGGTTGTTCTTGCCGCCGTCGCCCAGCGCGTACATGAGGATGCCGCAGCCCACCGAGCAGTACGTGCAGGTCTGCCGCGTCACGGTGGTGGAAGCGAGTTTGTACTGGCGGACTTCGGCCAGCGCTGCGGTGGGCGAAAAGCCCATCAGCGCCAGACTGGAGCCTGCCAGGGTCGAGCCAGTCACTTTCATGAACTGGCGCCTGGAAAATTGCACCATGGGGGTACCTTTGCCTTTTGTAAATGGGATGTCTGCCTTCGAGTTTAGAAGGCAGTCCGGCTTTTCAAACCAATCCGCAGCGCCCTGAAAGGGCGTTGCCGGGATTTTCCTAACACGTAAAAAAAACCTATATGCTGTTGTGGTTTATAGAGGCAAAAGCAGCACGCTTCAACTGCAGAAAACACTGCAAACAAGGCACAAGACACAGCAACTGCAGCCAGACGCTTTCAAGGTCTTTGTAAAGCTGGCATCTTCCAGGCTGCTGCACAGGTGCCCGGCCCAGAACAACCGGGTTTGCGCCATGCCTCTGCACCCTGATGCCCTCTCACCCTGTCCGCTTTGAAAAGCCCGAAGCAGTTTTTGCATCAGGGCAGGCCATTGCCTTTCGCCCTTCGCCCTTCGCCTCCTGCACGCTCCGGGCGCGCAAGGGGGGACCTTGCCAAGCAAAGCTTGCTGTTTCATTACAAAACCGATTGCCGCTGCAAGCGCCTCAACTATTGCAAACCAGCGGGCCCTGCCCACGCCACCACACCATGCAAGAAACGCGTTTTTCCGCCCCCGATTTCAGCCCTGCTGCAGACGCCGGCCCGGACTGCGGCGCTGCAGCCCCGCCGACCCTGCCGGCGCTGGTGCAGCGCAGCGTGCAGCTGCACCGCATGCAGGCCGACGGCACGGCGGTGGTGCTGGAGCAGCCGCGCATCCTGGCCAGCGAGGCGCCGGTGGCGCTGGTGTTCAACGGCGTCTCACATGCCGTGATGATGGCCACGCCGCAAGACCTGGAAGAGCTGGCCCTCGGCTTTGCGCTCAGCGAAGGCATCCTGGACCACGCCGGCGACTGCCACGGCATCGAGGTGCAGACCGTGCACAGCAGCGCCGCCGACCTGCCCGCCGGCATGCACGGCATTGAAGTGCAGCTGGAGATTTCGTCGCGCAGCTTTGCCCGCCTGAAAGACCGGCGCCGCAGCATGGCCGGGCGCACCGGCTGCGGCGTCTGCGGGGTCGAAAGCTTTGCCGCGCTGGACCTGTCGTTTGCGCCATTGCCGCACCGGCCCTGGGCCGCGCAGGTCGGCCTGCCCGAGGTGCTGCGCGCCATGCACCGGCTGACCGACAAGCAGGTGCTCAACGCCCAGTCGGGCGCGCTGCACGCGGCCGGCTGGTGCGCGCTGGACGGCACGCTGCTGGAGGTGTTTGAAGACGTGGGCCGGCACAACGCGCTGGACAAGCTGATGGGCAGCCTGGCACGCAGCGGGCAGTTGCAGGCGCCGGGGTTTGTGATTCTGTCCAGCCGGGGCAGCCACGAACTGGTGCGCAAATGCGCCAGGCTCGGCATTGCCGCCATGGCCACCGTGTCGGCCCCCACCAGCATGGGTGTGCGCATGGCCGAGCTGACCGGCATGCGCCTGTGGGGCTCGTGCCGCGCCGCGCAGGGCATCCTGCACAGCGCGGGCCGGGGCGAAGTGGTGTGAACCTGGGCAGTGTTCGGGTCTGGGCGGGCCTGCGCAAACCTGGGTTGCAGGGACGCCCATGCCATGGCCGGGTTGCTTTGGCGCCAATGGCATTCCTACAGGGAATCGGCGTGCATTCCCTCAATGGTGTTGCGGCCAAGGTGTCAATCTTGGGTTTTCACCGCAACAGGAACCAACATGTCTGCACCCCAGAACCTGACCGAACTCTATATCGATGAACTGAAAGACCTGTGGTCTGCCAACGACCAGATGCAGAAATGCGTCAAGAAGATGGCCGCCAAGGCCTCCGACAAAAAGCTGATGGACATGCTGACCAGGTCGCAGGACGGCATTGCCAAGCACACCGACATGCTCAAGGAGCTGATTGCAGCCCATGGCGAAAAGGTCTCCAAAGAGCACTGCAAGGGCATGGAAGGCCTGGTGGCAGAAGCCACCAAGCACACCACCACCGAAGAAGCCCCAGCCAACGGCCCGGTGCTGGACGCCGTGATCATTGCCCAGTACCAGCGCATGACGCACTACGGCATTGCCGGCTTTGGCACGGCGGCCGCCTTCGCCAAGGAAATCGGCAAGACCGACGACCACGCCAAGCTGCAGGCCGCCACCAAGGACTGCTACAACGCTGACGAGTACATGACCAAGCTGGCCGAAACCAGCGCCAACGCCAACGCCAAGAAAGACTGAGGCAAGAGCGGTAGCAGGGCCAAAGCAGCACTGAAGCAGGCTGCCCAGGCCTGCACGGCACTGCAGCAAAAGCGCAAGGCAACTTGCGCTTTTGCTATGAAAAAATGAGCTGCTGGCGCAGGCTGCACATGGGCTGGAGGCACTTTTTGCTTGCAAAAACCCTATGTTGGAGCAGGCAGGGCTTCGGTGATGCGTCTTGCAAACCAGCCGGCCCTTCAGCGCTTCAGCCTTTCTTTCCTGCCTTCCTTTGGCCAGCCACCCCAAAGACCTTCAAAAAAGCATTTTTTGAAGGTCTTTTTTGCGTCCCTCTCCTTCGGGGCAGATCTGCGTAATCTGCACAGGCTGCATGCCGCACACTGCCCTGTTGCGTTTTCTCCCCTGTCGGTGCAGCGCTTTCCCCAGGAGCTGAAATGACCCCCGATTCCCAGACCGATGGCACTTCTCCCAAAAGTGCAAAAAGCGCAAACGATGCAAAAAGCGCAAACAACGCCAACACCGAACCCACCGCCGGCGGCTGGGGTTCGCTCAAGGGCATTGCCAGCGTGCTGTTTCGCGAACGCTCCAGCCCGGCGGTGGTGGAAACGCTGGCCCGCCAGAACAAGGCCGGTGGCCACATGTGCACGTCCTGCGCCTGGGGCAAGCCGGCGCACCCGCACACCTTCGAGTTTTGCGAAAACGGCGCCAAGGCCACCCTGTGGGACCTGACCAGTGACCGCTGCACGCCCGATTTTTTTCTGCGCTACAGCGTCACCGAGCTGCGCAGCTGGAGCGACTACGAACTGGAAATGCAAGGCCGGCTGACCGCGCCGCTGCGCTACGACGACGCCACCGACCGCTACCTGGCCTGCAGCTGGCAGGAGGCGTTTGACGGCATTGGCCGCGAACTCAAGGCGCTGGACCCGAAATCGGTGGTGTTCTACACGTCTGGCAAGGCGGCGCTGGAAACGTCCTACCTGTTTGGCCTGTTCGGGCGCTTTTACGGGCACAACAACTTTCCCGACAGCTCCAACATGTGCCACGAAACCACCTCGGTGGGCCTGAAGGAAGCCATTGGTTCTTCGGTGGGCACCTGCGTGCTGGAAGATTTCGAGCACTGCGACGCGATTTTTTACTTTGGCCAGAACCCCGGCACCAACAGCCCGCGTTTTCTGCACCCGCTGCAGGACGCGGTGCGGCGCGACTGCAAGATCATCACCTTCAACCCGGTGCGCGAAGCCGGCCTGGTGCATTTCACCGACCCGCAAAGCCCGGTGCAGATGCTGACCGGCACCAGCACCGACCTGTCGCACATGTACCTGCAGGTGCGCCCCGGCGGCGACATCGCGGCGCTGATGGGCCTGTGCAAACACGTGCTGGCGGTGGACGACGCCCGCCGCCTGGCGGTCCAGCAC
>JAGOCN010000008.1:11163-14155 GCA_017998735.1 Giesbergeria sp. | reverse complement strand
CCGACAGGCCGGTCTGCAGCACCGCCAGCAGCTCGGCGCGCTCTTTGGCGGGCAGGTCGGGCCAGGCGGTCTGCAGGCGCTCGCGGGCAGCAGCGGGCTGGCTTTGGCGCTCTTCGCGCAGCAGCTGCACGCGCTGCGCCAGCGTGCCTTCCTGCCAGCGAACGTCCAGCGGCGCACTGTCGGCACTGCCGGCGGCGTAGCGCCAAGCGCCGTGGTGGTGCGCCAGCCAGCGCCCGCGCTCGCCCAGCACGGCGGTGACGGCGGGGCGCAGCGCGCTGGCGCGCTGCGCGGTGTCCAGCGCCAGCGGCAGCAGGCCGGGCGGCAGGCGCCAGCCCTTGCTGGCGAGGTGCTGCAGCCAGTCGATCTGCAGGCGCTGCGGCGCATCGGTCAGCAGCCAGCGCAGGGTGTCGATCAGGGTGCTGTCTTGCAGCGCCACCTGGACGGTGTCTGGCGCGGCCACGCCGTGCGGGCTGGCGCCGGGGGCCGTGGGATCGGCAGGGAGGGCATTGACCGGGCGCTGGCCGGCACGCTCGCACGCCGCCAGCACGCCAGCGGCCTGCAGCAGGGTTTGCGCGGGGCTGCCGGCCTGGGCCTGCACCTGCGCCAGCAGGGCGCCGACTGCGCCGTCCCATGGCTGCAGGATGAAGGGTTTTTTGTCGGTGCCGACCATGGCGGGCGGCAACAGGCTGGCCCAGGGGTTGCTGGCGGGCGGGGTGGTGCTCATGCGCGGGGTGTCCATGTCCAGAAACCTTCGGGGCCGATGGCGGTCAGCGGGCGCAGGTGGGTGCCGTCCCATTCGCCCTGCACGGTCAAAGGCTGGCCGCCGCTGAGCGCCAGCAGGGCCCAGCCATCGCTCAGGTGCAGTTGCAGCGGCAGCGCCATGTCGCCCCATTGCAGGTGAAAGCGCGAAGGGGCTTTGTCGCCGTCGCAATGCAGGGTGGCGTTGCTGCAGCGCAGGGGCTGCAGGTGGCTCCACGGGTTGGCGGCCACGCGCTGCGCCAGCTGCTGCCATTCCTCCAGCGGGTCCGTGCCGGGCAGCTGCGGGGGCTGCTGGTGCGCCAGGGCGGTGGTCTCGCTGCGCACCACCAGCGCGCGCAGCGGGGCGGCGCCGGGGTAAAAAACCAGCGTGGCCTGCACGGTGCCCAGCGCCATCCAGGACGATTCAAACACCCGGCCGGCCACGGTGTGGTCCAGCAAAAAAGCGCGCTGGCCGGTGTGCAGGCCCTGCAGCCAGACCCGGCGCTCCAGCAGGCGGTTGTCGCGCTCCTCCTGAATGGCCCCCAGCACCCACCATGTGTCGGTGACCGGGGGCGACTGCGCCAGCAGCGTGTCCTTGTCCAGCGGCCAGCCCAGCAGGGCGCGCAGGTCGGCGCTGGCACCTTGGTCCAGCGCGGCGCGGCGCTGCACCGCGTTGCAGGCCAGCTGCAGCATTCCCAGGCGGCGCAGCACATGGTCCGGCCACTGCGGGCCGTCCAGCAGGGCTTCGGCGGCATAGCGCAGCCGAGCCGCCAGGCCGGGCGCCTGGGCATCGACCAGCCGGGCGGCCATGGCGTCCCAGGCGTCCCGGCTGTCCGAGGTCAGGTGGCCCAATCCCTGGGCGATCTGGTCCTGCAGCCACTGCTGCAGTTCGGCCACGCCCTTGTCGATGCGCGCCCAGCGTTTGTCCGCGGTTTTGCGCGCCGTGGCTTCGGCATCAGGGTCGGCGGCCTGCCGGGCGGCCTTGTCGGCGGCCTTGAGCTGCTGCTTTTCTTCTTTTTTCTGGCTGCTGGCGGTGCGGGCCGCCAGCCATTCGCTGACCCAGGCCGGCGCTGCGCCCTGCGTGAACTGCGCCGGGCTCTTAGCCCATTGCATCAGCAGCGCCAGGCCATGCTTGCAGGGAAACTTGCGGCTCGGGCACGAGCAGCGAAACGACGGGCCGGCCAGATCGACCTGCGTCTGGTAGCGGCTGCTGCCCTGGCATTCGCCCCACACGGCGGCATCGCTGGCGCCCAGCAGCGGCCACTGGCCGGGTTTGACCAGCCCGCTGGCGGCCTTGGCGGACGCGGCATCGGGCGCCAGGGCCAGAACGGATTCAACGCTGAATTGCATGGGGCGCAGTGAAACGGTGGGTTGAAAGAAAAAAACCAGGCACGGCAAGGCAGGCAGGCCCTGCCGCAAGCGGGCCTGCCGTCAGCGCCCGCCGTGCTCGGGTGCGTCCATGTCCGGGCCGACCTGGGTGCGGGCCACGGTGCGGCCGTCGGTGCTGACGACCGTGAACATCTTGCGTTCGCTGGGCGGCTCCAGAAAGCGCCAGTCGTGGTGCGTTTCGCCGCTCAATGCATAGGGTGTGACCTTGGCCGGGCGGCCCAGGCGCCGGCGCACTTCGCCCAGGTCCATGCCGGGCGTGATGAGGGCAAAGTTCTGCGGCGTCAGCACCTGGCGCAGCGCGCTCATCTTGCCGTCGGGGCCGATGGTGATCATGTAGTTGCGCTCGCCGGCGGGCTGGCGGTTGTATTCGAGCGTGCGGGCGCCGCCGCCCTCGTCCCAGATGTAGTCGGGCACGCCAAAGCGCTCGCGCACCTCGGCTTCGGTGGACAGGCCTTCTTCCAGTTCGCTGATGCGCTGCTGGTCGCAGGCCACCAAAGCCAGTGCGGCCACCACTGCGGCCGCAAGGTATGTCAGGATGCGCATTGCACTGCCCCGTAAAATCGAAGCCCCAGAGGTTAACCCAGTCCACCATGTCCATCTTTGCCCGCCCCCACTACATGTCCGACGCGACGCTGTTCATCAACAAGCTCAAGGCCGACCACCCCGAGCTGGAGGTGCAGCAGCGCGCCGGCCGCGCCCTGCTGTGGGACAAGCCGGTGGACCGCAGCCTGTGGGACGACTTCCATGCCGGCGAGGTGGAGCAGCAACCCTACGTCTACCAGACCGAGCCGCTCAAGGGCCTTTAAGCCAAAACGGCCTCCAGCGCACGCCAGGCAAGCGCCACCAGCTCTTATTTCAATAGCAA
>JAGOCN010000008.1:8266-11063 GCA_017998735.1 Giesbergeria sp. | reverse complement strand
ACTTCCATGCCGGCGAGGTGGAGCAGCAACCCTACGTCTACCAGACCGAGCCGCTCAAGGGCCTTTAAGCCAAAACGGCCTCCAGCGCACGCCAGGCAAGCGCCACCAGCTCTTATTTCAATAGCAAAATAGCAAGCATGGGCCACGCCCTGGACCTTGGCGCCAGCGCGCCGGACACTGGTGTCGGTGCCAGTGCCGGTGCCGATGACGGCAACCCGCACCCGGCCGTGGCGCTGGCCCGCCTGTATGGCGAGCCGATGTTTGCGCTGCCCACCGACCTGTACATCCCGCCGGACGCGCTGGAAGTGATCCTGGCGGCCTTTGAAGGCCCGCTGGACCTGCTGCTGTACCTGATCCGCAAGCAGAACTTCAACATCCTCGACATTCCCATGGCCGCGCTCACGCGCCAGTACCTGGCCTATGTGGACGAGGTGCGCAGCCGCAACCTGGAGCTGGCGGCCGAGTATTTGCTGATGGCGGCGATGCTGATCGAAATCAAGTCGCGCATGTTGCTGCCGCCGCGCAAGGCGCTGGACGGCGAAGAAGCCGGCGACCCACGTGCCGAGCTGGTGCGCCGGCTGCTGGAATACGAGCAGATGAAGCTTGCCGCAGCAGAGCTGGCGCAGCTGCCGCTGCAGGGGCGCGATTTCTGGCCGGTGCGCGTGGCGCTGGGCGAGCAGCTGCAGGCGCCGCTGCCCGAGGTCACACCGCTGGACTTGCAGCAGGCCTGGGCCGACATGGCGCAGCGCGCCCGGCTGGTGCAGCACCACCGCATCACGCGCGAGCAATTGAGCGTGCGCGAAACCATGGCGCAGGTGCTCAAGGCATTGCAGGGGCGCCGCTTTGCGCGGTTCGAGGATTTGTTTGACGTGCGCCGGGGCCATGCGGTGCTGGTGGTCACCTTTGTGGCGCTGCTGGAGCTGGCCAAGGAAACGCTGGTGGAAATCACCCAGGCCGAAGCCTTTGCCCCCATTTACGTCCGGCTGGCGTATACCCCCAGCTGATGGCGCCGCTGCCCTTGCCCCGCCTGCCTTCACGCCCCGGTGTTTGCGTTGCGGTTGCCATTGACGCTGTTTTTGCCTTTGCCTTTGATGCTGCCCTTTGCATGGCGGCAGTGCCCTGCCCTGCGGGCCACTGCCTGCAGCCGGCCGGGGATGGCAAAGGTGCTGCCACCACCCCGCTCTTTGCAGCCGCCCTTTTGTCTTTTTCTTTTTCCTCTCTCCACTCCACCACACCCACCCTATGGCCTCGCACGACTTTGACGTTCTGATTGTGGGCAGCGGCCTGGCCGGCCTGTCCGCCGCCCTGCACCTGGCGCCCACGCACCGGGTGGCTGTCATCACCAAGCGCGCTTTGCAGGACGGCTCCAGCAGCTGGGCGCAGGGCGGTATTGCCGCCGTGCTGGCCGACGACGACAGCTTTGCCGCGCACATCGAAGACACGCTGGTGGCCGGTGCCGGCCTGTGCGACCTGGCAACCACACGCTTCGTGGTGGAAAACGCCCCCGCCGCCATCGGCTGGCTGCGCAGCCTGGGCGTGCCCTTCACGCTGGAGGGCGAGCAGCTGCACCTGGCACGCGAGGGCGGCCACAGCGCCCGGCGCATTGCGCATGTCACCGATGCCACCGGCGCGGCCGTGCAGAAAACGCTGATCGAGGTGGTGCGCTCCACGCCGGGCATCACGGTGTTCGAGCAGCACACGCTGGTCGATGTGATCACCAGCGCCAAGCTGGGGCTGGCCGGCCAGCGCTGCCTGGGGCTGTATGCGCTCGACGAAGCCACCGACGAGGTCGTCACCTTCCGCGCGCCGCAGACCATTCTGGCCACGGGCGGGGCCGGCAAGGTGTACCTCTACACCACCAACCCCGACACCGCCACCGGCGACGGCATTGCCGCCGCCTGGCGCGCCGGCTGCCGCGTGGCGAACATGGAATTCATCCAGTTTCACCCCACGGGCCTGTACCACCCACATGCCAAGTCGTTCCTGATCAGCGAAGCGGTGCGCGGCGAGGGCGGGCGCCTGCTGCTGCCGCCCGAGGCCGGCGGCACGCGTTTCATGCCCGAGCACGACCCGCGTGCCGAACTGGCGCCGCGCGACGTGGTGGCCCGTGCCATCGACTATGAAATGAAGCGCCACGGCCTGGACTGCGTGCACCTGGACATCTCGCACCAGAGCCCGGAGTTCTTGCACGAGCACTTTCCGAACATCCTGGCGCACTGCCTGGAGCTGGGCATCGACATCACCAAGGAGCCGATTCCGGTGGTGCCCACCGCGCACTTCACCTGCGGCGGCGTGCTGACCGACCTGGCCGGGCGCACCGACCTGCCGGGCCTGTTTGCCGTCGGCGAAGTCGCCTGCACCGGGCTGCACGGCGCCAACCGGCTGGCGAGCAACTCGCTGCTGGAATGCATGGTGTTTGCCCGCGCCGCCGCGCAGGCCATCGAGGCCGCGCCGCGCCTGCTCATTCCGGCACTGCCGCGCTGGGATGACAGCCGCGTGCAGGATGCAGACGAATCGGTGGTCATCTCGCACAACTGGGACGAGCTGCGCCGCTTCATGTGGGACTATGTCGGCATCGTGCGCACCAACAAGCGGCTGGAGCGCGCCACGCACCGCATTGCGCTGCTGCAGGGCGAAATCGACGAGTTTTATGCCCATTTCCATGTCACGCGCGACCTGCTGGAGCTGCGCAACCTGGTGCAGGTGGCCGATCTGATCGTGCGCTCGGCGCAGCTGCGGCGCGAAAGCCGGGGCCTGCACTACAGCCGCGACTATCCGCAGCTGGCCGCCCCGGCCG
>JAGOCN010000008.1:0-8166 GCA_017998735.1 Giesbergeria sp. | reverse complement strand
CGCGACCTGCTGGAGCTGCGCAACCTGGTGCAGGTGGCCGATCTGATCGTGCGCTCGGCGCAGCTGCGGCGCGAAAGCCGGGGCCTGCACTACAGCCGCGACTATCCGCAGCTGGCCGCCCCGGCCGCGCCCACCATCCTGGTGCCGCCCGTGCTGCGCCGCTGAGGTTGCAGCAGCGGCGGCTACCACCACAGGCCCCAGGCCGGCCCTGCCGGCACTGCCCCTGAAACCGGCCCTGCTCTGCCCTTTCCCTTTTCTTCTTTTCAATTGCTCTTTTTTCTTTTTTTTATGTACCGCACCCTGCTGAAATCCAAGATCCACCGCGCCGCCGCCACCCACTGCGAACTGCACTACGAAGGCTCCTGCGCCATTGACGAAAACCTGCTGGACGCTGCCGGCATGGTGGAAAACGAACAGGTCCACATCTGGAACATCAACAACGGCGAGCGCTTCATCACCTACGCCATCAAGGGCGAGCGCGGCAGCGGCATGGTGTCGGTCAATGGCTCGGCGGCGCGCCGCGCTGCGGTGGGCGATTTGCTGATCATTGCCGCCTTTGCCCAGGTACCCGAGGCCGATGTGGCCACCCACCGCCCGCAGCTGGTGTTTGTCGATGACCAGAACCGCCAGACCGCGCTGCGCGACCACGTTCCCACGCAGGCGCTGTGATCCCAAAGCGCTCAGCCCCTGCTTTCCCCTTTTGCCTCTCCACTACAGAAAGACCACCATGCCCCACCTGACCGTCGAGTATTCGCAGAACCTGTCCGATTTTCCGCAAGCGCAGGCTTTGAGCGCCCTCAATGCAGCCGTCACCGCCAGCCCTGAAATCGCCGACGAAGCCGACCTCAAAACCCGCGTGCTGCCGGTGCAGCAGTTTGCCGTTGGCACCGCCCCCGACCAGCGCGCCTTTGTGCACGCCCAGCTGCGCCTGCTGTCCGGCCGCTCGCCCGAAGCCAAGGCCGACCTGTCCGAACGCATCGCCGCCGTGCTGCGCCAGCTCACCCCCCGCCCCGAAGGCGTGCTGGTGCAACTGAGCGTGGAAATCGTCGACATGGACCGGGGCTCGTATGTAAAAGAGCGGCTGTAAGGCGGCTAAGCATTCAGCGCCAGGCGCTCGGCACATTGCCTGTGCTGCCGGTCTTGCTCCCTCCCCCGCTGGGGGAGGGCTGGGGTAGGGGCTGACAGCGCTGGAACCGGCACACGGCCTCCGCCACAAAAAAATTTAAACCAAAACAGGCTCCAGCGCATATGCAGCCTGCGCCAGCAGCTATTTAATCAATAGCAATCAACTGTCTGCCCTTGCCTTGCCTTTGCAGCCCTGCAGCCGTTGTGCGCCAAGGTGCGCCGGCGCCAGTCACATGCCGCGCACAAAACACACCGCCACCCAGCGGTGGCGGTTGGCAATGCCGGCGCAATGCCGGCGTTCAGAGTGCAGGGCTCAAAGTGCAGAAGGCCTGCACCGCCGCCCCAGGTCAGTTGCCCTGGCGCCGGATCAGTGCGCGGCCGGTGTCGGTGATGGTGAGTTGGCCCAGGGCGTTCTTGGCAATGAAGCCGCGCTCGAACAGGCGACCCGACAGGTGCTCGTGCAGGGCTTCGGGCTGGGTGATGAGCACGCCCATCTCCAGCTGCTTGAGCGTTTCCAGCTCGTCCACGGTCGGGTCGTAGTGCGGGGCGCGGTAGGTGTTGTCTTCCATGGCGGTGGGCCTTTCAGAAAAAGGGGTTGTCAGGGGTTGTCTGCTTTTTTGCGCCCCCAGCGTAACGCTGCCGCAGGGGCTGCGCCATCGGACAACCGCCCTACCTGTGCGGCCCTTTGAAAAGCGGTTTGCAGCGCCGCTCTAGCGCGCAGGCTTGCGCTAGACTGATCCGTGCACGGCACAGGCTGGGCACCGGTTTCGCTCTGCCGTGCAGGCTGTTCTTGCCTTTTTTTCCCTGTCCTGTTGTGCTGTTGTCTTGTGGCCCTTTTGGCTTTTTGACTGCCCGGGCCTGAATGCAGCCTGCCGCAGCTTCAGCAGAAGCAGCAGCGACAAAAAAAGCAGGGGCAGCGCAATAGAAAGGCCCGGCAGTGTCCTGAAAGTCTTGGAGTTTCTGGAGTTTCGCCCTGCCTCGCTGCCACAGCGCAGTCGGCGCTGTTTTTCTTAACCCGGCCTGCCTCTGGCGGCCCTGCCGCACATGATCCAAGCCTTTGCCGCGTTGCTGCTGTTCCAGTTTGTCGGAGAGGTGCTGGCGCGTGCGCTGCAGGTGCCCTTGCCGGGGCCGCTGGCGGGCATGCTGCTGCTGTTTGCCGCCCTGCTGCTGCGCGGCCATGTGCCGGCGCCGCTGGCCAGCACCAGCGGCCTGCTGCTGCAGCACATGATGCTGATGTTCGTGCCGCCGGTGGCCGGCGTGATGCTGCACTTTAACCGCGTGGCACGCGAATGGCAGCCCTTTCTGATTGCCAGCGTGGTCGGCACGCTGGTGACGCTGGTGGTCACCGCGCTGACGCTGCAGTGGCTGCTTGGCCGCCAGCCGCCGGGCGACGCCGAGCTGCAGGCGGTGGCCGCGGGCGCGGTGGCAACGGCGGCAGAGGCCGGCGCCGGCACGGAGCTGCAGGCATGACGGACTGGCTGCACGGCGCTGCCGGGCGCCTGGCGGTGCTGCTGGCCGATTCGTCCCTGCCGTGGCTGACGCTGACGCTGCTGGTCTACCTGGCCGCTGTCTGGCTGTACCACAAGAGCGGCAACAGCCCCTACCTGATTCCGGTGCTGCCGTCGGTGGTGGTGGTGGTGGCGGTGCTGCTGCTGACCGGCACGCCCTACCCGGTGTACTTCGACCATGTGCAGGCGCTGTACTTTCTGATCGGCCCGGCCACCGTGGCGCTGGCGGTGCCTCTGTACGGCCAGCTGCACAGCATCCGCACCATGTGGCGGCCACTGGGCGCGGCGCTGCTGGTGGGCTCCAGCGCGGCCATCGTGTCGGCGGTGCTGGTGGCGTGGGCGCTGGGCGGTTCGCTGGAAACCATTTTGTCGCTGGCGCCCAAGTCGGCCAGCATGCCCTTTGCCCTGCCGGTGGCCGAGCGCCTGGGCGGGCTGGCGTCGCTGGCGGCG
This sequence comes from Giesbergeria sp., assembly GCA_017998735.1. GTDB lineage: Bacteria > Pseudomonadota > Gammaproteobacteria > Burkholderiales > Burkholderiaceae_C > Simplicispira. The sequence goes on along the minus strand of JAGOCN010000008.1, from coordinate 5,083 downwards.
GTGGCGGTGGCCATCACCGGCATTCTGGGTGCGGTGGTGGGGCGCCCGGTGCTGAACGCGCTGGGCATCGAAAACCATGCCGTGCGCGGCTTTGCCGTCGGCCTGACGGCGCACGCCATCGGCACGGCGCGGGCGCTGCAGGTGAGCGAGACCGCCGGCGCGTTTTCTGCCCTGGCAATGGGGCTGAACGGCATTGCCACCGCCGTGCTGGTGCCGCTGTTCATTGCGCTGCTGCAGTGGCTGGGCATGCTGTAAAGGCAGCCAGCGGCAAGGCGCCCTGCCTGCACACTGCCTGCCAACCACCTGCCCGCAGCGGCCAGCCCAGGCGCGGATTCAGACGACAGGTACAAGGCCAGCGCCTTCACCAGAGTCTTCATCAGCGCCTTCCTTCGCCTTTGCAGCGGCCCCCACGCTTGCCGCTGCCTGCTCTCCCAGCCACTGGCCAAACGCAGCCAGCACCGGCGGCGGCTGTGGCTGCACCGGGCTGACCAGGTAGTAGGCACGCTCGCCGCGCAGCGGCTGCGGGCAGGCCACCACCAGCTCGCCGCGTGCCAGTTCGGCCTCGATCAGCAACGGCGGTATCAGCGCCACGCCCAGGCCATGCGCAGCCCCCACCGCCAGCATGGAAAACAGCTCGTAGCGCGGACCGTCCAGCGCACGCGGCGCCGCCACACCCTGCGCGTCAAACCACTGGCGCCAGCCATAGGGGCGCGTGCTTTGCTGCAGCAATGGCAGCGCGGCCAGCGCCTGCGCCGCCACGCCCATGTGCGCCCGGCCCTGGCCGCGCTGCGTGGCCTGCTGCAGCAGCTGCGGGCTGCACACCGGCAGCACGTCCTCGTGCAGCAGCAGCTGCGCCTGCGTGCCCGGCCAGTGCGCCACCTGCTCGGGCGTGCCGGCGTACAGCGCGGCGTCAAAGCCGGTGTCGGCAAACAAAAAGGGGCGCGTGCGCGTGTCGATGTGTACCACCGTGTCGGGGTGCAGCGCGGCAAACAGCGGAAGGCGCGGAACCAGCCAGCGTGTGGCAAAGGTGGGCACCGCCGCCAGCGCCAGCGCGCCGCCGTGGCCCTGGTGCGCCATCACGTCCAGCGTGTCGCGCTCCAGCGCTTCCAGGCGCGGGCCGATCAGGCGGGCGTAGTGGCTGCCGGCCGGCGTCAGCGCCACGCCATGGCGCGTGCGCCGAAACAGCGCCACGCCCAGAAAACCTTCCAGCGCCGTGATCTGGCGCGACACCGCGCTTTGCGTCAGAAACATTTCCTGCGCGGCGCGGGTGTAGCTTTCGTGCCGCGCAGCGGCTTCAAAACAGGCCAGGGCCTGGGTGGACGGCAGGGTGCGGCGCATGGCGGGGCGAAGAAGGATGGGCGGAAGGGAGTGGGCAAAACGCCTGGCCATTGTGCGCCGCACCAAGCCGCGCCATGCATACCAAGTGCGCAAAGCGCATGGCTGTGTGTCACATCCTCGCTTGCCCCGCTGGCTGCCGGGCGCATACCATGCGTTTCTGCCTGCATGTCATGCTTTTGTGGCACAACAGCACGCTGTTTTTATTGTTCCCCCGCTCAAGGAGACTGATCCATGGCGCATGCCACCTTTCACTGGAACGACCCGTTTTTGCTGGACCAGCAGCTGAGCGATGACGAGCGCATGGTGCGCGATGCCGCCGCCGCCTACTGCCAGGACCGGCTGGCGCCGCGTGTGCTCGAAGCCTTCCGGCACGAGCGCATGGACACCAGCATCTTTAGAGAGATGGGCGAACTCGGCCTGCTTGGCCCCACCATCCCCGAGCAGTACGGCGGACCCGGTCTGAGCTATGTGGCCTACGGCCTGATTGCGCGCGAGGTGGAGCGGGTCGATTCGGCCTACCGCTCCATGGCCAGCGTGCAAAGCTCGCTGGTGATGCTGCCGATTTTCGAATTTGGCACCGAAGCACAGCGCCAGAAGTATTTGCCCAAACTGGCCAGCGGCGAATGGATTGGCTGCTTTGGACTGACCGAGCCCGACCACGGCTCCGACCCCGGCAGCATGGCGTCGCGGGCACAGAAGGTGGCGGGCGGCTACGAACTGTCCGGCGCCAAGATGTGGATCACCAACAGCCCGGTGGCCGATGTGTTTGTGGTCTGGGCCAAGGAGGTGAGCGAGGCAGGCAGCGTAGGCCCGATCCGCGGCTTCATCCTGGACAAGGGCATGAAGGGCCTGAGCGCCCCGGCAATCCACGGCAAGGTGGGGCTGCGCGCCAGCATCACCGGCGAGATCGCCATGGACAAGGTGTTTGTGCCGGAAGAAAACGCCTTTCCGGAAGTGCGCGGCCTCAAGGGCCCGTTCACCTGCCTGAACAGCGCCCGCTATGGCATTGCCTGGGGCGCTTTGGGCGCGGCAGAATTTTGCTGGCACACGGCGCGCCAGTACACGCTGGACCGCAAGCAGTTTGGCCGCCCGCTGGCCGCCAACCAGCTCATTCAAAAAAAGCTGGCCGACATGCAGACCGAAATTGCCATCGGCCTGCAGGCCTGCCTGCAGTTTGGCCGCATGAAGGACGCCGGCACGGCGTCGCTGGAGGGCACCTCGCTCATCAAGCGCAACAGCTGTGGCAAGGCGCTGGACATTGCCCGGCTGGCACGCGACATGATGGGCGGCAACGGCATCAGCGACGAATTTGGCGTGGCGCGGCACCTGGTGAACCTGGAGGTGGTCAACACCTACGAGGGCACGCACGATGTGCACGCGCTCATTCTGGGCCGTGCGCAGACCGGCATTGCCGCGTTTGCCAACTGATCTTCAGGTTCGAGGTAAAAAACGGCTCTAGCGCAGGCGGGGCTTGCGCTGGCAGCTCTGTTTTCAATAGCAGATACAGCATGAACACACCTACTGAAACGCCGGCAGCCGTGGCCGCCACGGACGCCCCGGCCCACCACGCCGCTGCCGATGCCAACGCAGAACCGCCGGCCACAGCACCGGCCGGTGCGCTGGCCGGCATCCGGGTGCTGGACCTGTCGCGCGTGCTGGCCGGGCCGTGGTGCACGCAGATGCTGGCCGACCTGGGCGCCGATGTGGTCAAGGTCGAACGCCCCGGCGCGGGCGACGACACACGCCACTGGGGGCCGCCCTTTTTGCAGGACGCGGACGGCAACGACACCACCCAGGCCAGCTACTTCACCGCCTGCAACCGCAACAAGCGCTCGGTCACCATCGACATGGCCACTGAAGCGGGCCAGCAGCTGATCCGCCAGATGGCGCTGCAGGCCGATGTGCTGGTGGAGAACTTCAAGGTCGGAGGGCTGGCGCGCTACGGGCTGGACCATGCCACGCTGCGGGCGCTGAACCCGCGCCTGGTTTACTGCTCGGTCACCGGCTTTGGCCAGGACGGGCCGTATGCCGAGCGCGCCGGCTACGACCTGATGGTGCAGGCCATGACCGGCATGATGAGCATCACCGGCCGGCCCGACGGCGAACCCGGCGGCGGCCCGCTGCGCGTGGGCGTGGCGCTGACCGACCTGTTCACCGGCGTGTATGCCAGCAGCGCCATCCTGGCCGCGCTGCATGTGCGCCACAGCAGCGGCGAAGGCCAGCACATCGACATGGCGCTGCTGGACGTGGGCATGGCCATTCTGGCCAACCAGGCGGCGGGTTTTCTGGCGACGGGCACGGCGCCCACGCGCCATGGCAACAGCCACCCGAGCCTGGCGCCCTACCAGGACTTTGCAACGCTGGACGGCGACATGCTGCTGGCGATTGGCAACGACGGCCAGTTCGCCCGCTTTTGCCAGGCCACCGGCCACCCCGAATGGGCGCAAGACCCGCGCTTTGCCAGCAACACGCTGCGCGTGCGCCACCGCGACGCGCTGATCCCTCTGGTCCAGGCGCTGGCGCGCACGCGCAGCACCGCCGACTGGGTGGCGCTGCTGGAAGACAAGGCCGTGCCCTGCGGCCCCATCAACACCGTGGCCGAAGCCTTTGCCGACCCCCAGGTGCAGGCGCGCGCCCTGCAGGTGCAGCAGCCGCGCCATGCGGGCGACGGCATTGGCAGCATTTCAGGCGTGGCCAGCCCGCTGCGCCTGTCCGGCAACCCTCCCGTGCTGCGCCACGCGCCGCCGGCGCTCGGGCAGCACACCGACGAGGTGCTGGCAGAGCTGGGCCTGGCGCCCGAGCGCATTGCACAGCTGCGCGGCAGCGGCGTGGTGTAGCGGCACCGGGTCGGGGCGCTGTCTCGGGTGCTGGCGGGATTGGGAGCAGTAAATGCCAGGGCTTTGGCGCTGGCGCTGGCCTGGGTTTTTGGGTAAAAAGTGCTTGGTCAGTGGCCTGTCTCACACACCTCAGACAGCACACACCACCGGCGCAGGCAATGGGGGTCAGATCACGATTTCGCGCAGAGAAACTCGGGCTCTGACCCCCATTGCCGGAATGCTGTGCGATGCATTGGCAGCCAGCCATGGTCTGTCTGAGGCATGTCGTTAATCAGGAAAAAGTGCCTCCAGCCCAATCACAGCCTGCGCCAGAAGCTCCTTTTTTAATAGCAAAATCCGGTGCTTTCTGCAAAAGAACTTCAGACCGGCAAGGGCAAGGATGCTTTGGTGATGCGCTGAAGTCAGCCTTGGGCCTTCGACCTAGGCGATTGCAGCGCAGCGCCTCAGTGGTAAGCCGGCGGCGGGTCCACCACCGGCGGCGTGCCGGGGCCGCCGGGCAGCGGGTCGGTGATGGGGGCATGTTCCGGTCCGGGGGCCGGGTCGGTCACAGGCGGATCGGGCACCCAGGTGGGTTCTGGCAGCGGGGGCGTGGGCGGGCTGCCCACAGGGGGCATGTCCGGCGGTGGCTGGACCGGGGGAATGGGCTGGGGGGCTGGCAAAGGCATGAGGGTTTTCTCCTTCCGACAAGCAAAAACGGTTGCAGTCCAAACTAGCACGCCAGCGGCAAGGTGACTGCCGGACAAGGCCGCGTCGGCCCTGGGCTGCTGCGCTGCTGAATTATTGCGCTGCTGTGCTGCTGTGCTGCACAAGCGGATGCCTGTCAAAACCGGATTGGCAGACAGCGCCCAGCCTTGCGGCTGCCGGCCTTTCCCTTTCAATGCGGTCAGGTCCGGTTTGCAGCCCACATG
>JAGOCN010000218.1 GCA_017998735.1 Giesbergeria sp. | reverse complement strand
CCGTCACGCCGCGCATCCACAGCTCGCCGGCTTCGCCCTGGGGCAGCGGCGTGCCGTCGAATTCGGCCACCTGCACTTCGATGATGGGCGAAGGCAGGCCGGCAGCGTTCGGCCGCAGCTGGAACAACCGCCCCGACGAGGCCGCGCCCACGCCGTTGGTCTCGGTCAGGCCAAAGCCGATGCCCGACATGGCTTCGCTGCGCCGGCGCAGCACCTCGTCAATCAGGCGCTGCGGCAGACCGGCGCCACCAAAACCGACTCCGCCCAGGCTGCCGGTGAAGGCCGGGTCGTCAAAATTGGGCTCGGCCAGCAGCTGCATCACCATCGACGGCGCGCCGTTGAACTGGGTGATCTTTTCTTTCTGGATGAGTTCGAGTGCCAGCGCCGGGCTCCAGCGCCGCATGAACACCAGCCGGCGCCCGTGGCGCATGGACGCCAGCAGCTGCGCATGCAGGCCGCTGACGTGGAACAGCGGCACCGCCGTCAGCGTGGTCGGCTGGAGCTTGCGCGCCATCATGGTGGCCACCAGGTCGGGCGAGGTCATTGCCGAAATGGCACCGATGTAATCGATGTTGAACAGCGCCTGGCACACGGCGCGCTGCGTGGACAGCACGCCCTTGGCATGGCTGCTGGCGCCCGAGGTGAACAGGATCAGCGCCGGGTCTTCAGGCTGCAGCACCGGCGGCACCACAGCCGGCGCGCCGGGGGCAATCAGCTCCAGCCAGGCAGCATCGCCCTGCCCTGCTTCGCCGTCCACCACCACCGCGCGGCACTGCAGCGCCGCCAGGTCGCCCTGCACATGGGCAAAGCGCTCGGGGTCGCAGAGGAACCAGCGGGGCTGCACGTCGCGCAGGCCCGAGAGCAGCTCTTCACGCAGGCCAAAGCTGTTGAGCGGCGCCGGCAGGGCGCCCAGCATGGCGACTGCGGCAAAGGCCACGGCCCACTCGGGGCGGTTGCGCATGGCAATGGCCACGCAGTCCCCGGTGCGCACGCCCAGCTCGGCCTGCAGGCGCCCGGCCAGCGCATCGGCCGCCTGGTAGAAACGGTCGTAGCTCCAGCGGTCGCCTTCGTACACCATGAATTCGAGCGCGCCATGCACGCGGCCAGCGTCCAGCATCTGGGGCAGCGAGGCAAAGGCATTGCGGTAGGCCGGCAGCTGCTGGCCGTTCAGTTCCAGCGACACCAGTTCAAAGGGCGCACCTGGCGCGGTCAGTTGCGCGCGGCTGCGCTCGGCCAGCGCCAGCAGTTCGGCCCCGGCGCTGCTGCCGGCAGGGTCTGAAGCGGAACTGGAAGCGGGGCTGGAAGCGTCGGTGGGATTTACAGGGGCATTCATGGCGTTCAAAAACCTTTCAGTCGTGCATAGCGGTCGCGGTGGAACACCCCGTCGCCCAGGCCCTGCTGCAGCACACGGGCGCGTTTGACCATCAGTCCCAGGTCGAATTCGTCGGTCACGCCAATACCGCCGTGCAGTTGCACGGCCTCGTTCATCAGCGTCTCGCACAGGTCGGAAGCGCGTGCCTTGGCCAGGCTGGCCAATAACGCCAGCTCGGTGCCCCGCGTGCCGTCGTCGATGGCGGACAAGGCGGCGCGCACGCAGCTTTCCAGCATTTCCAGCTCGGTGTAAAGCCGCGCCATGCGGTGCTGCAATGCCTGGAAGGTGCCAATGGCCACATCGAACTGCACGCGCTCCTTCAGGTAGGCATTGGTGCGCTCAAAGGCTTCGCGCAGCAGGCCCAGGGCTTCGGCGGCCATGCAGATGCGGGCGCGGTCGAGTGCGGCGTCCAGCGCCTGCGCGCTGTCTTCACCGGTGTTCAGGCGCATCGCGTCGGCCACTGCCACACCTGCAAACGTCACGCGTGCATGGTTGCGACTGTCGGCCAGCAGCGTGGGCGCCAGCGTGACGCCGGCCTGCGTGGCCTCGACCATGAACAGGCCCAGGTTGCTGCCTGCGCCTGCTGCACCTTCTGCGCTGTCGCCTTCCACCCGTGCCACGACGACCAGCCAGGGGGCGCCGATGCCGTCGATGACAAACCATTTTTCGCCGTCCAGTACCCAGCCGTCGCCCTGTACATTGCGCCGCGCAGTGGTCCTGGTGCGTTCGGGGTGGTGGCGGCCGCCCTGCTCGTCCAGGGCCAGGGCCAGGCGCTGCTGGCCGTCCACCAGTCCGGGCAGCCAGCGCTGGCGTTGCTCTTCGCTGCCGGCGGCCAGCAGCAGCTCGCCGCACAGCACCACCGACGACAGCAGCGGCACGGCAGCGAGCGTGCGGCCCATGGCCTCGAACACGGCACCCAGGCCCATGTAGCCCACGGCCAGCCCGTCGTATTCCTCAGGGAACACGGCAGCCGGCCAGCCCAGATCGACCACCTGTGTCCACAGCGCGGGGTCAAAGCCCAGCGGCGCACGCTCGTCGCGCAGGCGCCGCTGCAAACCCAGGGGCGACTGCGCGTTCAAAAACTCCGTGGCGCTGTCGCCCAGCTGGCGCTGTTCATCGTTCAGCAAAAAACCCATGCTGCTGTCTCCTGTGGGTGTGGTTCGGTAGTGTTCATGTCTGTCAATGTGCAGGCCGCCCGGGGGCGCTGGCCTGCACCGGCCGGGTTTTCAGCCCGGCAAGCCAAGCACGCGCTTGGCAATGATGTTGAGCTGCACTTCGCTGCTGCCGCCGGCAATGGTGTAGGTCTTGGCCAGCAGCCACAGGCGCCCGATGTCGTGCTCGTCGGCACTGAACTCGTCGCCCTCCCAGCTCAGGCCCCGCTGGCCCATCACCTGCATCAGAAATTCGTACTTGGCCACTTCCTGCTCGGTCTGCACCAGTTTCATGATGGACGCCGGGCCGTTCACGTCCATGCGCGCCATGCCCTGCTCGACCACGCGCTGGTGCGTGAACGCAAACGCCTGCGAGTCCATCAGCAGCGCGGCCAGTCTGTCGCGCCAGACCGGCTCCAGCAGGGTGCCGTCCTCGCCGTACAGGTAGGGCCGTGCCACGGCCAGCGCATCGTGCGACGGCGCCGAGCCTTCGCTGAACTTGGACATGGCGGCGCGCTCGTGCTGCAGCAGTTTCTTGGCCACCGTCCAGCCGCCGTTGAGCGGGCCGACCAGCTGGCGTGCCGGCACCTTCACATCGTCAAAAAACACTTCGCAAAAGCTCGACTTGCCGCTGATCAGCTCGATCGGCTTGACCGTGACGCCGGGGCTTTTCATGTCGATCAGTACAAAGCTGATGCCTTCCTGCTTCTTCACGGTGGGGTCGGTGCGCACCAGGGCGTACATCCAGTCGGCCGCGTCGCCGTAAGAAGTCCAGATTTTCGAGCCGTTGACGATGAAGTCACCGTTCTCGTCCACCCGCGCCGAGGTTTTCAGGCTCGCCAGATCGGAGCCGGCATTGGGTTCGCTGAAACCCTGGCACCAGCGCATGCGCCCTTCCATCATGGGCGCCAGGTGTTCGCGTTTCTGTTCTTCGGTGCCGATTTCCAGCAGCACCGGGCCGAGCATCCACACGCCCAGGTTGAACTGCGGCGGGCGGCAGGACAGGCGCTGCATTTCCTGCTCGACGATGCGCGCCTGCTTGGGCGTCAAGCCGCCACCGCCCAGCTCCTTGGGCCAGTCGGGTGCAAACCAGCCCCGGTCGCGCATGCGCTCGAACCAGACGCGCTGGTCGTCGTTGCCAAAAGTGATCTCGGAGCCGCTCCAGACAATCTGCTCCTGTGTGAGCGGCTGGCGCATGGCGGGCGGGCAGTTGGCCTCCAGCCAGGAACGGGTTTCGGCGCGGAAATTTTCAGTGTCTTGCATGGCTTGTCTCTGCGGTATCAAGGCGGGTGTTTTCGTCCGGGGGTGGCAAGGTGAGCGCGTGCGACGGGTCGCTGAGCGCGAAACGGTAGACACCGTCCTCGTCCAGCACGCGGCGCAGCACGCCTTCAAAGCGCAGCCAGGACAGGTGCGCAATCGTCTCGCCCAGCGCCAGCATGTCGTCCACCGGCCCGCGCAGGCGCGGGAACAGGCACAGCATGGCTTCAAAGGCGCTGCAGCTGTCGTGTTCGGTCAGGTGGGCGCGCAGCAGCTCGAACTGGTGCTCGTGGTGCGCACGCAGCTCCTGCGTGCGCGCATGCAGGCCGCGAAACACGCGCTCGTGCGATGGCAGTGCCAGCGTGCCAGGGGCAAGTTTTTCCAGCCGCTGCAGCGAGTCGAACCACAGCTGCAGAGGGTTGGCTTCGGGCTCGATGCCGGTGACCAGCACGTTGGAGCTGATGCGCGGCAGCAGCTGGTCGCCGGCAATCAGGATTTCGTCCTGCTCGCAGTACAGGCAGGCATGCTCGGGCGAATGGCCTTCGCCAATCACCACGCGCCAGGTGCGCCCGCCCAGCTCCAGCTCGTCACCTTCGCGCATGCGCGGAAACGCA
>JAGOCN010000217.1 GCA_017998735.1 Giesbergeria sp. | reverse complement strand
GCGCCGGCGCCGGACACCGCCATTTTCACGTCGCCGATGTCCTTGCCCACCAGTTCCAGGCCGTTGAGCAGCGCGGCGCTGGAGATGATGGCGGTGCCGTGCTGGTCGTCATGGAACACCGGAATGTTCATGCGCTTGGACAGTTCCTGCTCGATGTAGAAGCACTCGGGCGCCTTGATGTCTTCGAGGTTGATGCCGCCCAGCGTGGGCTCCAGCGCCGCAATGATTTCAATCAGCTTGTCGGGGTCGTTCTCGGCCAGCTCGATGTCGAACACATCGACACCGGCAAATTTCTTGAACAGGCAGCCCTTGCCCTCCATCACCGGTTTGCTCGCCAGCGGGCCGATGTTGCCCAGGCCGAGCACGGCTGTGCCGTTGGTGACCACACCCACCAGGTTGCCGCGCGAGGTGTATTCATGCGCCAGCAACGGGTTGGCCTGAATGTCCAGGCACGGATACGCCACGCCGGGGGAGTACGCCAGCGACAGGTCGCGCTGGTTGGACAGCGGTTTGGTGGGAGTGACCGAAATCTTGCCCTTGGTCGGGCTGCGGTGGTATTCCAGCGCGGCTTCGCGCAGGGTCTGTTCGGCAGAAGAGAGAGGATTGGCCACAGAAAACTCCTGAAAACGGGAACGGGAAAAAATGGGAGGAGGACAACAGAGAAGTGAGAAGGTGCTGGACGCAGAAATGCAATGTCTGCTCAGCAGCACCGCTTCCATGCCTGTGCAGTGTGCCGCAGCACGGCATGAAATGCACGCGCCGATGCGGATCCTGGCGCGAGAAACAAAGGGCCGATGCCTTCTGGCAATCCTGCGCTGCAAACCTGCGGATTGGCATGCCACACCAGTGCGGATTGCAGTGGCTGGCGCAGGCACCGAATGCGCTGCAAGGCAGAGAAAGCGGGCATGGAAAAGCAATGACAAAGCAGCCCGAAGGCAATGCCTGGCGCTGGAGCCTGAACCAGTGCGGCGCCGGCACCCCGAGGGGTGGCGGCGCCGCAGCAGAAGCAGGTTGGCCTGGGTCGGACAGGACCATCGGCCAGCAAAGTTCAGTGGGCTTCGGCCTGTTTTGCGGCAGCAATGATGGCTGCTTCGTCGTGTTCTGCACCGTTCAGGAACACGTTGAGCACCACGGCAGCGATGGAGGTCAGCAAGATGCCGGACTCGATCAGCGAGTGCAGGGAGTGGGGCATCCACTGCTTGAAGTTGGGGGCAATCAGCGGAATCATGCCAACGCCAATCGACACGGCCACGATCATGGCGTTGTGGCGGTTGTTCTTGAAGTCCACACCGCCGAGGATGCGGATGCCGGTGGCAGCCACCATGCCGAACATCACCAGGCCCGCGCCACCCAGCACCACGGTGGGCAGCGACTCGATCAGCGCAGCCATCTTGGGCAGCAGGCCCAGCACGATCAGGATGACACCGCCGGCCACGCAGACATAGCGGCTCTTGACGCCGGTCACTGCCACCAGGCCCACGTTCTGCGAGAAGCTGGTGTAGGGGAAGGTGTTGAAAATGCCGCCGATGAGCGTGCCCAGACCGTCGGTGCGCAAACCGCGCGAGAGGTCTTGCTGCGTGATCTTGCGGTCGGTCATCTCGCCCAGGGCCAGGAACATGCCGGTGGACTCGATCATCACCACGATCATGATCATGGTCATCGTGAGAATCAGGATGGGGTCAAACAGGGGCATGCCGAAGGCAAAGGGCAGCACCACGTCCACCCAGGCAGCCTTGCCGACTTTTTCAAACGTCATGATGCCGGTGGCGGTGGCAGCAATGCCGCCAATCACGATGCCCAGCAGCACGGAGATGTTGGCAATGAAGCCGCGGGCGTACTTGACGATGAGCAGGATGGAGACCAGCACCAGTGCGGCAATGCCGACGCCGGTGAGTTCGGCGTACTTCGGGTTGGGCACCGTGGGAACGATCTTCAGCCCTTTGGGCATTTCAGACACGGTGGAGCCGGGTGCCGAGGCTTCGGCCAGCCATTGGGTGTAGGCCGGGTCCACGATGTTTGGGGCCGTGGGGCCGAAGGGGTTGCCGAAGATCCAGTTGATGCCCACGCGCATCAGGCTGATGCCGATGATGGCAATGATGGTGCCGGTGACGACCGGCGGAAAGAAGCGCAGCATGCGCGAGACGACCGGGGCAATGAGGATGGACAGCACCCCGGCGCCGATGATGGCGCCAAACAGCAGCTGCGCACCGGCCTGGCCGGGATTGGCATTGGCGATGGCCACCATCGGCGCCACCGAGGCAAAGGTCACGCCCATCATCACCGGCAGCTTGATGCCAAACCACTGCGTGGCGCCCAGCGACTGGATCAGCGTGACGATGCCGCAGACAAACAGGTCGGCGGAAATCAGCATCGCCACCTGGTCGGGCGTGAGGTTGAGCGCGCGCCCGACGATCAGCGGCACCGCCACCGCGCCGGCGTACATCACCAGCACGTGCTGCAGCCCCAGCGGGATGAGCTTGCCGATGGGAAGCGATTCGTCAACGGGATGGACTGGGGAAGTCATGGGGTTTCCTGGAGAAACGGCGCTGGGCCTGGCGGTTGGAAGGGGCCTCGATGGGTCGGCTGGTTATGTATGGAAAAAGTGTATGCAATCCATAATGGAAATCGCATAGTAGAAACCCGCGTGCCTGTGGTAGGCAGGTGCCTTCGCGTGTTGCAGTCTTGCCTCTGCTGCCGGCACCAGCACCGGCGCAAGGGGCCCTGGGGCAGGGCTGCGCCACTGGTGCCTTCTCGAAAAGGCCTTTTTTCGGGGGAACGCAAGGCCTGCAGGCCGCGCGCTCGGCCCCGCTGTGGCCGCTCTGCACCCCACGGCCCCAAAAAAAGGCCACAGGCGCTGTGCCTGTGGCCGGGTGCGGGCACCGAAATGCCCGGCACACCAGGGCGTTCAGTAGCCGAGCGTCTTGCCGTCCGGGTTGCGCGGGTCGGATGCGCCATACAGCATGCCGCCGCGCAGCTGGATGGTCTGCGTGCGGCCCATGGACGCCTTGAGCACCACGTTGTGGCCGCGCTGTTTGAGCAACGCGATGGTGTCGGGGCTCAAACCCTTTTCAATGCGCAGCTCGTCGGGCGTCCACTGGTGGTGCACGCGCGGCGTGGCAGCCGCTTCTGCCGGGTTCATGCCGAAGTCGATGGTGTTGACCACCGTCTGCAACACCGTGGTGATGATGCGTGCACCGCCCGGGCTGCCGGTCACCAGCACCGGCTTGCCGTCCTTGAGCACCAGCGTCGGCGTCATGGACGACAGCGGGCGTTTTTTGGGCGCCACGGCGTTGGCATCGCCCCCCACCAGACCATAGGCATTGGCCACGCCCGGCTTGGCAGAAAAGTCGTCCATCTCGTTGTTCAGCAGGATGCCGGTGCCAGTCGCCACGATGCCGCTGCCAAAGTTGGTGTTGAGCGTGTAGGTGACGGCCACCGCGTTGCCGGCCTTGTCCACCACCGAGTAGTGCGTGGTCTGGTCGCTTTCATAGGGCTGCGGCTGGCCCGGCTTGATGGCCTTGCCGCTGCGCGCCGTGTTCGGATCAATCCCCTGCGCCAGGGCGGCGGCATAGCGTTTGGAGGTCAGGCCCTTGAGCGGAATCTTCACAAAGTCCGGGTCGCCCAGGTATTCGGCGCGGTCGGCATAGGCCAGCTTCATGCTTTCTGCCATGTAGTGGATGGTCTGCGCGCTGTTCGGCCCCCACTGCGCCAGCGGCAGCGGTTCGAGCATGTTCAGGATCTGCACCAGGTGCGGGCCGCCGGAGGAGGGCGGCGGCATGGTGACGATGTCGTGGCCGCGGTAAGTGCCGCGGGTGGGCTCGCGCTCGGCCACCTTGTATTCGCGCAGGTCCTGCAGCGTCAGGGCGCCGGCATGCGGGGCCATTTCGGCGGCTATTTTTTGCGCAATGGCGCCTTCGTAAAACGCCCTGGCGCCCTGCTGGCCAATCAGCCGCATGGACTGCGCCAGGTCTTTCTGCACCAGGCTGTCGCCCCTTTGCAGAGGTTCGTTGCCGCGCCAGAAAATGGCGCGCGTGGCGGGCCATTTGCCCATGTTGGGCTTTTCCTGCTGCAGGATCTTGGCCAGCGTTTCGCTGACCGGAAAGCCTTTTTCCGCCAGCGCAACCGCCGGTGCAATCACCGTGCCCAGCGGCAGCGTGCCCCAGGTCTTGAGCGCATGCTCCATGCCGGCCACCGTGCCGGGCACGCCAACGGCGTACGGCGTGTAGAGCGACTTGCCATCGATCACGTTGCCCTGGGCATCGAGGTACATGTTGCGCGTGGCCTGGAGCGGCGCCACTTCGCGGAAGTCCAGCGCCACGCTTTTGCCGCTTCTGGCGTCGTACACCACCATGAAACCGCCGCCGCCCAGGTTGCCCGCGTTGGGCAGCGCCACGGCCAGCGCAAAGCCGAT
>JAGOCN010000216.1 GCA_017998735.1 Giesbergeria sp. | reverse complement strand
GGCGGCACCGCCGGGCTGGACCGCGAACTGGCGGCGCTGGCACAGCACCCCGGCATCGAGGTGCGGCTGTTCAACCCCTTTGTGCTGCGCTGGCCCAAGCCGATCGGCTATGTGACCGACTTTGCCCGCGCCAACCGGCGCATGCACAACAAGTCCTTCACCGCCGACAACCAGGCCACCATCATCGGCGGGCGCAACGTGGGCGACGAGTACTTTGGCGCCACCGACGGGGTGCTGTTCAGCGACCTGGACGTGCTGGCCATCGGCCCGGTCGTGCCCGACGTCTCAAAAGACTTCGACCGCTACTGGGCCAGCCCCTCGTCCTGGCCGGCACAGGCCATCGTGCCCGCCGTCACCAGTGCCGAACTGGCAGAGCTGCGGGCCGATGCCATCCGCATCGAGGCCTCCGATGCGGCGCATGCCTACACGCAAGCGGTGCGGCAGACGCCCTTCATTGCCCACCTGCTGGACCAGAAGCTGGCGCTGGAATGGAGCCATGTGCAGATCGTCAGCGACGACCCGGCCAAGGGCCTGGCCAAGGCCAAGCGCAGCGGCCTGCTGGTGGACCAGCTGCACCGCGTGCTGGGCACGCCGCAGCGTTCGGTGTCGCTGGTGTCGCCCTACTTTGTGCCGACCGCTTCCGGCACCGAAGCGCTGGCGCGCCTGAGCCAAAGCGGCGTGGCGGTGCGCGTCATGACCAATGCCTATGAAGCCACCGACGTGCCGCTGGTGCATGCCGGCTATGCCAAGCACCGCAAGGAGTTGCTGCAAAGCGGCGTGGCGCTGTACGAAATGCAGCGCCTGGCGCCGCCCAACAAGGAGCAGCGCCCGCGCCTGAACCCGCTGGGCAGTTCGGGCTCCAGCCTGCATGCCAAGACCTTTGCCGTCGATGGCGAACGCGCTTTTGTGGGCTCGTTCAATTTCGACCCGCGTTCGGCGCTGCTCAACACCGAACTGGGCTTTGTCATTGATAGCCCGATGCTGGCCGGCCAGATCGAGAAGGCTTTCAACACCGAGGTGCCGCAGCGCTCGTACACGCTGAAGCTGTCGCAGGCGGGGGACATCGAATGGCACACCACCGGCACCACGCCGCCCGCGGTGCTGACCACCGAACCGGGCAGCAGCTGGTGGAGCCGCGCCGGCATGGTCTTCTTTTCCTGGCTGCCCATCGACTGGCTGCTGTAGGCCGCACCACGCCAGAGACCTTCTGCGCACCGCAAGAGCGCACCAGAAGCCTCTGGCTGTTTTTGACTGAAAAAGCACTCCAGCCCTTACCCAATCTGCGCCAGCAGCTATCAAAAAAATAGCACCTGCACAGGCACTTGGGAACCGGGTGCCGGCGCCCTCACCTTGTGGCTGCTGCGACGGCTTTCGCCGCTGCTGATTCCGGTGCTGTCGTTGTCATTGGTGCTGGTGCTGCGCAGGCCGGGTTCCCTGCAGCGGGGCTGCTCGTGGTTTGCAGCCGCTGCACTGCGCCTTTACCGGAACGGGCGTGGGGCTTGCGGCGCAGGCTCGGGCAGCAAACCGGACTCGGACTCGGGCTGTGCCTTTGCCTGCGGCTGCAACTGTGGATCTGGCTGCGGCTGCAGCTGCACCTCTGCCAGCACCTGCGCCACGCCGACGCGCAAATCGCTGCCACTGGGGTGTTGGTACAGACGCAGGTCGAACTCGGGCAGGATCGCCAGCAGGTGGTCGAAGATGTCGCCCTGGGTGTTTTCATAAGTGGTCCACGCCGTGGTGGAGGTGAAGCAGTACAGCTCCAGCGGCACGCCCTCGGGGGTGGGTTCGAGCGCGCGCACCATCAGCGTCATGCCCTGGTGGATGCCGGGGTGCGCCTGCAGATAGGCCGTGATGTAGGCGCGCAGGGTGCCAATGTTGGTCAGGCGCCGCTGGTTGGCAACCAGTTCGCCGCGCTGGCCCATTTCGGCCCGCGCCTCGGCGTTGGCGTGGTCCACCGCGCTGCGCTTTTCCTGCATGTAGTCCTGCAGCAGCGCGAAACCGGAAAAGTGCGCCATCTGCTGCGCGTCCAGAAAGCGGACGGAGCCGGCGTCGATCTGCAGCGTGCGCTTGATGCGCCGCCCGCCCGACTCGTTCATGCCGCGCCAGTTGCGGTAGCTCTCGCTCATCAGCCGCCAGGTCGGGATGGTGGTGATGGTCTTGTCAAAGTTCTGCACCTTGACGGTGTGCAGCGCAATGTCGATCACGTCGCCGTCGGCGCCCACCTGCGGCATCTCGATCCAGTCGCCAATGCGCAGCATGTCGTTGGACGACAGCTGCACGCCGGCGGTGAACGACAGGATGGTGTCCTTGAACACCAGCATCAGCACCGCCGACATGGCGCCCAGCCCGGACAGCACGATCAGCGGCGAGCGGTCCATCAGCACCGCCACGGCGACGATGCCGCCGGCCAGCATCAGCACCAGCTTGCCCAGCTGCACATAGCTTTTGATGGAGCGCACCTTGTGCGCCGATGCCTGGTCGCCTTTGTCAAGGCTGTATTTCTGCTGCAGCGTCAGCAGCACGTCCAGCATCGCCATCAGCGCGCGCACCACCTGGATGGCAATGAAGGCCATGGCCACATTGGCCACCACGGTGGCAAAGGTGGGGTTGAGGTAGGGCACATGGCCGACACCGGCCTGGACGACCAGCCACGGCAGCATCCGTCCCAGGCGGTCCAGCACGCTGTCGCTCAGCATGATTTCCGTCGGCCAGGTGTGTGCCTGCATGCGCAGCCGCCGCAGCGTGGGCGCAAACGCCCAGACGGCCAGCAGGCGCACGGCAAAAGCGGCCAGCAGCAGCCCGGTCAGGCCAAGGGCGGCCTGCATCCAGGGTTCCAGCCGGGACAGGAAGGCGAAGGGTACAAGGGAATTCAAAGGCAAAAGAAGAACCTTTCCAGAGAGAAAAATGGGGGGTGGGAAGAAGGAACGGGCAAGAAAAATGCGGGATGCCAGGCAAGGCTGAAGGCCGAAACCATAAGACAGGCATTGGTGGCCTGGCAAACGCGGTGAAGTGCCCGGTGCCCGCTGGGGCAGTGCATGCACGTTGCGGCGCAGCTGCAGACGGGCCATGAAAAACGCCGGATGCCGAAAAGGCAAATTTCATTTGCCCGTTGCCCATGGCAGGCTTGAAACGGCAAACCGCCCGCACAACGCAGGCCCTGTCTGAGCACGGCGGCGGCGCCAAGTTCCAGCCGGGCGGCTGGCCGGGGTGCGCCGGCAGGTGCAACGCCGATGGCAACAGGCCGGGCTGGCCACGGCGTTGTTGGCTGCGCCGCACCGAAACCTGCCTGTAAAAAAATCTTCTTTTGCTATTGAAAAATGAGCTGCTGGCGCAGGCTGCACCTGCGCTGGAGGCCGATTTGACCTGAAATTGATCTGTGCCAGTGCAAGGCTGCCAGCGCGGTGCCTGCCCCGCCAGTCTGCACGCAACCCTTCAAGGCCGGCAGGCCGTACAGCCCGCCCTGCCCCTGTGGCCCACTCAGCGCAGGTAGTTCATGAAGCTGGTGATGATCACCGCGTTGAAGAAGTCGATGAACAGCGAGCCGACCAGCGGGATGACGAAAAACGCCTTGATGGACGGTCCGTTGGCGGCGGCAAAGGCCTGCATGTTGGCCATGGCGTTGGGCGTGGCGCCCATGCCGAAGCCGCAGTGGCCGGCGGCAATCACGGCGGCGTCGTAGTCGCTGCCCATGACGCGGAAGGTGACAAAGTAGGCATAGGCAAACATCACCACGGTCTGCACCAGCAGGATGGCCAGCAGCGGGCCGGCCACCTGCGCCAGTTCCCACAGCTTCATGGACATCAGCGCCATCGCCAGAAAAAACGCCAGCGACACATTGCCCACCACCTCGAACTGGCGCATGGGCAGATGCCAGTCGCGCCAGTCGATCACGTTGCGCATCAGCGCGGCCACCAGCATGGGGCCCAGGTAAGCGGGCAGCGTGACGCCCAGGTCGTTCTTGAGCCAGTTGACCAGGATGGTCCCGGCGCCAATCGCCAGCGTGACCAGGATGGTGGCGTACATCACGGTGTCGTGCGAGTCGTCGGCACCGGTGTCTTCAATGCGCGGCGCACCAGGCACGGTGGTGGCCGGCACGGCGGCGGCCGTGGGCGGCTGGATGTTGTTGCGCTTCATCAGCAGCGTGCCCACCGGGCCGCCAATCAGGCAGCCGGCCACCAGGCCGTAGGTGGCAGCGGCAATGGCCGCTGGCAGCGCGCCTACGGCGCCGGCCTGCTCCAGCAGCGGTCCGAACGCGGCCGAAGTGCCATGCCCGCCGGTCAGCGAAATCGACCCCGCCGCCAGGCCGATGAGCGGGTGCACGCCCATGCTGCTGGCAATGGCCACGCCGACGGTGTTCTGGATCAGCACCAGCACCACCGCCGCGCCCAGAAACAGCGCCACGCCCACGCCGCCTTTTTT
>JAGOCN010000215.1 GCA_017998735.1 Giesbergeria sp. | reverse complement strand
GCGCAAGCCACGCCTGCGCTGGAGGCCTTTTTGGCATTTGAACGCACCACAGCGGTTTGAGAACCAGAAAACCCATGTAAGTTGCATTGAAGTGTGCAAACCGACGGCAAACACCGTGGACAAGCAGACATGCCCCATTGCTCCCAAAAAAACAGCGGTTGCTGCCCCGCCCGCAAAACCGAAGGCTTCAACCGCTGCGCTCGCCGCAACCTCTCAACCTCTCAAACGCCGTACCTGCCGCCCTGCACCGTCCCCTTTGACTTCAACTTCAACTTCAACTTCACTTGCCGCTCACAAACTCGGCCACCGCTGCCATTTCCAGCGGCGTCATGCGCTCGGCGATGGAATGCATCACCGCGTTGTCGTTGGTGCGTGCGCGCGTGCCAAAGCTTTTGAGCTGCGTTTCGATGTAGCTGGCGTTCTGCCCTGCCAGGCGCGGCAGCTGCGAGGTGCCCAGCGCTTCCTTGCCATGGCAGCTGGCGCAGGCCGGCACGCCGCTGAACTTGTTTCCTGCCTGGTAAAGGTACTGGCCCACCCCCGCCAGGGCGGCGTCCTTGGCCGGTTCGGGCGGCAGCTGGATGCTTTCAAAGTACCTGCCCAGCGCCACCATGTCGTCTGGGCTGAGCTTGGCCGCCATGTCGGCCATGGCGGTGCTTTTGCGCACGCCCGACTTGAAATGCTCCAGCTGCCTGGCGGTGTATTCCCAATGCTGGCCGGCCAGCCGGGGAAACATTTCGCTGTTGGATTCGCCCTGCATCCCATGGCACAGAAAGCACACGCCGGCGACGATCTTTTTGGCCACTGCGTCGTCGGCCTGCACCGCGGCGCTGCTGCCCAGGGCCAAGGCGCCCGAGCACAGCAAGCGCGGCAACAGCAGGCGCCAGAGCCGCGTGTTCGCGCCATGGAAGGTGCTCAAGAGAGTTTTCACGCCAGCGTGTCCGCCCAGATGTTGCGCGCCCAGGCGTGGGCGTAGCGGCCTTCAAGCTCGTTGGCGGCCACCGACACCCCGCCCGATCCGGCCACCGGCAGCATGGTCTGCTTTGCCGCGTCGTAGCTGTGCACGCTGGCCACATGCACCACATCCTGGTCGCTCACAAAGCTATAGCAGACATTGTTGTAGATGGGCGCCGGGTTGGGCGCCTGGTCGGACAGCAGCGCCACGATGGCGGCGGCGCAGGTTTTGCCATGCTGGTTGGCCATGTGGCCGGACTTGGGCATGGTGGGCGCGATCTGGATGGCGTCGCCCAACACATGGATGTTCTTGGCCGCCTTGGACTCGAAGGTCAGAAAGTCCACTTCGCACCAGCGCGCGTTGGCGGTGGCCAAGCCGGTCTGCACCGCAATGGCGCCGGCGCGCATCGGGGGCAGCACGTTCAGCACATCGGCCTTGAAGTCGTCGTTGAACTCAAAGCGCAGCGTGCCGCTGTTGGCAGACACATCGCGCGCCACATGCTTGGGGCGGTATTCGATGATGCCCTTGTAGCGCTCGGCCCAGGCTTTCTTGAACAGCGCGCCTTTGGACGTTACGTCGTCGTTGGCGTCAAAAATCACCACCTTGCTGCGCGGCTTGGCCTTGCTGAAATAGTGGGCCACCTGGCAGGCGCGCTCGTAGGGCCCCGGCGGGCAGCGGTAGGGTGCCAGGGGAATGGACAGCGCGTACACGCCACCATCGGGCATGGCTTCGAGCTGGCGGCGCAGCGCCACGGTCTGCGGCCCCGCCTTCCAGGCGTGCAGCACCTGGTCCTGGGCGCCCGCGGCCGCCATGCCCGGCAGCGCGTCCAGCATGAAGTCGATGCCGGGCGACAGCACCAGCCGGTCATAGGGCAGATCGCTTCCGCCCGCCAGCCTGACGGTGCGCTTGTCCGGGTCGATGGACACCGCCCGGTCGTGCACCACCTTCACGCCGTGGCGCTTGGCCAGGTTGTCGTAGGGCGTGGTGATGTCGGCCAGCGTCTTTGTCCCGCCAACCACCAGGTTGGACAGGGGGCAGGAGACAAACGCCGGGTTGGGCTCGACCAGCGTCACCTCGATGCCGTAGTCCGACCACATGCGCACGTACTTGGCCGCCGTGGCGCCGCCATAGCCACCGCCCACCACCACCACCTTGGCGCCCTTTGCCTTGCTGGTGGCAGCGCAGCCCGACAGGGCGCCCGCTGAACCCGCCAAAGAAGCCGCCCCGGCAAACCGAAAAATGTCACGACGCTGCATGGTGTGTCTCCTCAAGGCTTGAGAGCGGAAAAGTAGGTGGCCAGCTGCTCCAGCTGCTCGTCCGTGTAGCCCTTGGACAGCTGGTGCATGAGGGTGGCGGGTTTTTTGCCGCTTTTGAAGTCCAGCATTTTTTTCAGCAGCTCGTCCTTGGACTTGCCGGCCAGGGTTTCCATGCCGTCCAGTGCCACGCCCTGGGTGCCATGGCAACTGGCACAGGCAGCAGCCATGCTGCGCACCTGCAGCGGGTCGGCGGCATGGACAGACAGCGGCGCTGCAGCCGCCACCACCGTTGCCAGAAAGAGAAAAGAAAAACAACGCACGGCAGGCCTCCTTGGTGTTGTGGGTGCATGCAGGTGCACGAACCCCTGCAACGCTCCTTGCAGCAGGAAATATAAGAGCGCCCAAAAAGCCCGGCGCGGGTGGAAACCCTTGGTAACAGGTCGGGCAACCGGCCTTCAAGCGCCCTTGCTTTCTGCACAAACCGTGCAGGCCGCGCTATTCCTGTCGCGGGCGCGGCGCCAGGCCGGCGGCGGTGCGCAGCGGCACCAGCAATTCAGACAGACCGTTGTGGTCGATCTCGTGCATCAGCGCCAGCAGGCGGCCAATGTCGCCGCGCGGAAAGCCGCTGCGCGCAAACCAGTTCAGGTAATTGCCCGGCAGGTCGGCAATGGCGCGGCCAGCGTATTTGCCATACGGCATGGTGACGGTGACCAGGCGCTGCAGGTCTTCGGCTTGCATGAGGGTGTTGCAGTGGACTGAGGAAAGGGCAGGCCGCGCCTCAGCCGCCGGCGCGCTTGACGGTGTGGCCGCGCTTCTTCAGCGCTTCCACGACGCGCTCCACATGGTCGCCCTGCACTTCGATCAAGCCGTCCTTGACCGTACCGCCGCTGCCGCACAGCGCCTTCAATTCCTTGCCCAGCTGGGCCAATTCCGGCTCGGCCAGCAGCGCGCCGCGCACCACGGTCACGGCCTTGCCGCCGCGCCCCTTGGTTTCGCGCGACACGCGCACCACGCCATCGCCCGTGGGCAGCGCGGCCGCCTTGCAACTGCACTGCGCCACCGGCTGGCGGCAGTCGGGGCACATGCGGCCGGTTTCGGTGGAATAGACCAGCCCCCCCAGACCGCCCAGGTCACTTAAACGCACAGCCATGGTTCATTCGTCCTTTGTGATCAACAGCGTCAATTGCAGCATGCGCGTGGCCAGCACCGTCTCCCACATGAAACACAAAAGCGCCAGCAGAAACGACGCCACGCCCGACAGAAACCCGAACACCCCCAGCCGCGCCGATTGCAGCCCCATGGTTTCGCCCAGAAACAGCACGATGATGGTCAGGCCGATCAGCAGGGCGCACAGCGTCAGCAGCACGATGGCACCGTTGGACAGCTGCCCGCGCAGCTGCAGCTGCGACAGTTCGGTGGTGGTGCGCTGCAAAAAGGCGGCATCCCGTGAGTCCATGGCCCGCTCTTCCAGCACGCGCGCCCGGTCCACAATCCGCGCCAGCCGCCCGGCCACCACCCCCACCATGCCGGACACAGCCGTGAGAAAAAACACCGGCGCCACCGCCAGCTGGATGCCCTGGACGATGGTGCCGGTGTCAAGCGTGAAATTCATGGAGGGCAAAGAGCAAAAAAAAGAGGGGAAGGTGCAGACAAGGTGCTGTCGTTTGCTTTGCGGGGTACGGGATGCGGGGTGCGGGGTGCGGGGTGCGGCCAGCCGGGCAGCACGGACAAAGATAAAAACAAGGTCCAAGGCAAAAGGTTGGTGCGCAGCAGGCGGCAATTATCGGGCAGCGCCCCGGCAAGGCGTACCTGCCCGGCCCGTGTAGGGCCCTTGCAAGCAAAGCCACCGCGCAACCACCCCGTGGCCAGTCGCACAAACCCGCCAGCAACCCGCCAGGCTTTGCAGTGGTGCATGGCGCACAATGCCCGGCGGGCGGTCTGCCCCCGACTGCCAAGGGGCGCGTCCTTTGTGCTCTCCCGATGATCTGCGCTGCTTTACGCTGCTTTCCGGTCTCGTTTTTTCTCACCTGCTCCGTTTTTTCCATGCCTTTTGCCTCCCTTGGTCTTTCTCCCGCGCTGGCCCGCGCTGCTGCCGCACAGGGTTTTCAATCGCCCACTCCGGTGCAGGCGCAGGCCATTCCTGCCCTGCTGTGCGGCGCCGATGTCTGGGCCTGTGCACAGACCGGCTCTGGCAAGACCGCCGCCTTTGCCC
>JAGOCN010000214.1 GCA_017998735.1 Giesbergeria sp. | reverse complement strand
GGCGTGAAGTCGGCATGCGTGCCCAGCAGCACATCGAAATGGTTGCGCACCAGTGCGCGCAACTGCGCGCGCGCCGGCGTGCCGGGCGCCAGCTGCGCCAGAGCCGCGCGCTGGCTGGCCAGGGCGTGCGCCATGCCCTCCTGCATCACCACGTACAGCAGGGCGCGCTTGCTTTCAAAATGGTAGAAGGGCGAGCCGCTGTGCATGCCGGCCGCAGCCGCAATGTCGCGCGTGCTGGCCGCGTCAAACCCCTTGCTGCGAAACAGCCTGGCCGCGCTGTCGATGATCTGGCGCCGGCGGTTGCCTTCGTCCTGCTCCAGCGCGCTTTTGCGCGGGCGGCCGCGCACAGGTGCGGGAACGGGCACGGTTGCGGGACGGGCTTCAGGGTGCAACGTGCCGGCAGGCGGTTCGCCAGCCGGTACCGAGGCGGGCATTGCCTCCACCGGCAGCGCCTGGTCGCGCACGCGCGCAGCAACCGGTTTGCGGGGCGGGCGCGGCGGCGCCTTGGCGGGCTGTGAAGACCGGGAAGGGGGTTTCAGCGGAGAAATGGACATGGACCCAGGAATCGACAAACCCGGTCATGGTAGGCGACAAAACGGGTCCAACGCGACGGTGGTGGTGCATTGCAATAAAACCCGGCAGCCTGGCAGCTGCCAAATCCGGAACTGCACACCGCGCCGGGGCGGCTGGCCTGGGCCGGGAAAAGGCGCCAGGCTGTCACCACCCGCCACGCTTTGCCTCTCAGGCCGAAACGGTCGCGCCGGGGGCGCTGGAAGTGCTGGAGGCAGCCGTGCCGCCTGCGGCCTCTGCCGCGCTGCTGCTGCTGCGCGCCGAAGCTGAAGGCGAAGCTGCGGAAGCCCGAGGGGCATGGCCCTTGCCGACGCCCATTTCAATCTCACCCGAGAGCTGGCCGCCCTCTTCCACCACCAGCTTTCCATAGCGGATCTTGCCGGTGACCCTGCCGGTGCTGAAGATGACCAGCTTTTCGCGCACGTTCAGCGTGCCGTTGAATTCGCCCCGGATTTCAGCGATGTCGATGTCGGCCGAACCGCGAAACGCGCCCTGCTCGGCAATCTGGATGACGCGCGAATCCATCGTGGCCTCGACCGTGCCTTCCACCACCAGGGTGTCGCAGTCGGTGATCTCCACGCCCTTGAGTTTGATGTTCGGGCCGACGGTCAGCTTGCTGCCACCGCTGCTGTTGCTGCCTTCATCGCTCGGGTTGGCCAGCGCCTGCGTGGGGGTGGTTGCAGCCGCCAGGGCAGAAGCCAGGGGCGAACCTGGCACGGCATTGCCCAGGCCGCCGGGCACAGCGCCGCCGGTGCGGGGCTGAAAGGGTTCGGGCTCACGCCTGCCAAAGAAGGGGTTCTGCACAGCCATCGGATCTCCTTGAAAAAGGACGATGGTAGAAGCACCACCCTCCTGAAAAGCCCATCTTGCGCACCAGGCGTAACCAAACGGCCTACTTGTTGCAGTCGCTTGCAGCCTTTGCATGGCCATACATCCAGCCCTGCAAGGCAAAGCCAGGGGTTTGAAAGCCTTTTGTGCAACGCACGGATTGCCTTTGCATCCGGACTTGCCATGGCCAGATTCAGCAATCCAGGCAAAAAAGGCCTCTGGCGCAGGTGTGGACTGCGCCAGCAGCTATGTTTTTTGATTTGCAGTGCGGCGGTAATTGGCGTCTGCTGCGCACCTGCTGCCAGAGAAAAACAGGTCTTGTTGCTGCCGGGCAGGCCAAAGTGCTGTGCCATGCGGCCTGCCAGCGCCTTGCAGGCTTCGGGGTCGTATGCACCTGCGCCACCGCCAGACCAATGCCGGACGCCGCCTCAATCGCCAAAACCATTTTGTATTTCAGCACCCTGTCTTCCCTTGCAAAGAAAAGCACGGAACACAAAAGAACCAGAAAAGTCGCAAAGCCTGCAAAGGCCTGCAAAGGCACCAACCCTGCCGCACGCCCGCTGCCTTGTTGAGGCCAGCACAGGCGCAAAGGGCAAAGACAGCGGCCACCGGCCGGCGGCGGTGCAGGCGGCGGACCGCAGACCAAAGATGCCAGCAGCTACCATTCCCTTCCTGCTTTCTGTGCTGCCCTTCACCGTCCCCCCACCCTTCCATGCCCGCCTTTACCTTTGAAGCCCTTGACGCGCAGGGCCAGACCCGCAAGGGCGTGATGGAGGCAGACACCGCCAAGTCCGCCCGCAGCCAGTTGCGTGCGCAGGCGCTGGTGCCGCTGGCGGTGGAACCGGTGGGCGCAAGCGCGGCGCCCGGTAGTGCGGGAGCGCTAGGCCGAAGCCTGTTTACGCGGCCGGTGTTCAACGCCACCGCGCTGGCCATCTGGACGCGCCAGCTCGCTGGCCTGGTGTCGTCCGGCCTGCCGCTGGAGCGCGCCCTCACCGCCCTGTCCGATGAGGCCGACGACGAGCGCCAGCACCACCTGGTGGCCATGCTGCGCGCCGAAGTGAACGCCGGCGCCACCTTTGCGCGCGCGCTGTCGCAGCACCCGCGCGAGTTCTCGGCCATTTACTGTGCGGTGATTGGCGCGGGCGAATCGAGCGGCAACCTGGGCATGGTGCTGGAGCGCCTGGCCGACGACCTGGAAGAGCGCCAGGCACTCAAGGCCAAACTGGTGGGCGCGGCGCTGTACCCGGCCATCGTCACGCTGGTGGCCATCGTGATCGTGCTGTTTCTGGTGGGCTATGTGGTGCCGCAGGTGGCCAGCGTGTTTGCCGGCACCAAGCGGGCGCTGCCGTTCCTGACGGTGGCCATGCTGGCGCTGAGCGACGTGGTGCGCAGCTACGGGCTGGCGATGCTGGTTGCTCTTGTTTTTATAGCTGCTGGCGCACGCTGGGCCTTGGCCAGAAGCGCTTTTCGGCAAAAGTTTGACGCTGCCTGGCTGAACCTGCCGCTGGTGGGCAAGCTGGCACGCGGCTACAACGCGGCGCGCTTTGCCGGCACGCTGGCGATGCTGGCGGGCGCTGGCGTGCCGATCCTGAAAGCGCTGCAGGCGGCGGCGGAGACGCTGCACAACACCGCCATGCGCGCCGATGCGCTGGACGCGCTGGTGCTGGTGCGCGAGGGCGCGCCGCTGGCGTCGGCGCTGGCGCAGAAAAAGCGTTTTCCGGGCCTGCTGGCCATGTTTGCGCGCCTGGGCGAACAAACCGGCCAGCTGCCGGTGATGCTGCAGCGCGCCGCCACGCAGCTCTCGACCGAAGTGCAGCGCCGCGCCATGCAGCTGGCCACCATCCTCGAACCCTTGCTGATCGTCGCCATGGGGCTGGTGGTGATGCTGATCGTGCTGGCGGTGCTGATGCCGATCATCCAGCTGAACCAGTTTGTGAAATAAACACCCCCAAACCAGGCCAAGTCCCCATGAACCACCCTGCTCTGGCCCCCACGTCCTTTGCCGACCACCGGCTGGTGGTGGCGATTTCATCGCGTGCGCTGTTTGACTTCGAGGAAGAAAACCAGCTGTTTGACCAGGGCCAGGCACAGGACTACATGCGCCTGCAGCTCGAACGCCTGGACGTGGCGGCGCGCCCCGGCGTGGCGTTTTCGCTGGTCAAAAAGCTGCTGGCCTTCAACGCGCCCGGCCACCAGCGCGTCGAAGTGGTAGTGCTCTCGCGCAACGACCCGGTCAGCGGCATGCGGGTGTTTCGCTCGGCCAAGGCGCATGGGCTGGCCAGCGTGCAGCGCGGCGTGTTCACGCAGGGCGCAGCGCCGTTTCGCTACCTGCGCCCGCTCGGCGCGCACCTGTTTCTGTCGGCCAACGCGGCAGACGTGAGCGAGGCGCTGGCCATGGGGTGCCCGGCCGCGCGCGTGGCCACGCAGTCGGTGCAGGCCAGCGCCCGGCACCCGCACGAGGTGCGCATTGCCTTTGACGGCGACGCGGTGCTTTTTTCGGACGAAGCCGAGCGCGTGTTCCAGAGCAGCGGGCTGGACGCCTTCCAGGCACACGAGCTGGAAAAGGCACTGCTGCCGCTGCCGCCCGGTCCGTTCAAGCCGTTTCTGGCCGCGCTGCACCGCCTGCAGCAAAGCGGCGCGCACGGCATGGGCATCCGCACCGCGCTGGTGACCGCGCGCGGCGCACCGGCGCACGAGCGCGCCATCCAGACGCTGATGAGCTGGAAGGTGGCGGTGGACGAAGCCATGTTTCTCGGCGGTCTGTCCAAGGGCGAATTCCTGCGTGAGTTCGAGCCCGATTTCTTCTTTGACGACCAGACCGGCCATGTCAGCGCCGCCGCCCTGCATGTCCCCTCCGGCCATGTCAGCAGCGGCATTGCCAACCAGCCCCGGCTGGGGGTGGCAGAAGTGGCGGCAGAAACGGACGGGGCAACGCCCCCCAGTGCGGCGCCCCCTTTGGCGTAGGTCGGTTTCTGGCTGGCTGGCGGATTGCACGCAAGGCCTACAGCTGCCTTGCAACTGGTTTGCAACTGGTT
>JAGOCN010000213.1 GCA_017998735.1 Giesbergeria sp. | reverse complement strand
TTCAAGCGCAAGCGTTTTTGCCGCTTCACCGTCACCGGTGTCAAGGAAATCGACTACAAGGATGTCGACACCCTGCGCGACTTCATCGCTGAAAACGGCAAGATCATCCCCGCACGCCTGACCGGCACGCGCGCGATCTTCCAGCGCCAGCTCAGCACGGCCATCAAGCGCGCGCGCTTCCTGGCGCTGGTGCCTTACACCGACCAGCACAAGATCTAAGGAGCACAACCCCATGCAAATCATTCTGCTCGACAAGGTTGTGAACCTCGGCGGCCTGGGCGATCTCGTCAAGGTCAAGGACGGTTACGCCCGCAACTTCCTGATCCCTTCGGGCCGCGCCCGCCGCGCCACCACGGCCGCCAAGGCCGAGTTCGAAGCCAAGCGCGCCGAACTGGAAAAAGCCGCTGCTGAAAAGCTGGCCGCTTCCCAGGCCGAAGGCGAAAAGCTCGAAGGCAAGGTCTTCAAGCTGACGCAAAAGGCCGGCGTGGACGGCCGCCTGTTCGGTTCGGTCACCAACGGCGACATCGCCGAAGAGCTGAACAAGCAAGGCTTCAAGGTGCTGAAATCGCAGGTTCGCCTGCCCAACGGCCCCATCAAGACCACCGGCGACAACACCATCAGCGTGTCTCTGCACACCGATGTGGCCGTGGAAGTGACCGTGTCGGTCTACGGCGAAACCGTCTGACAGCGCCAGTTGCCGGTGGCCGGGCCTTCAGGCCTGCTGCGGCAACCTGACCAAAGCCGCCTTCGGGCGGCTTTTCTTTTTGCTGCTGCACAAATGGCAAGCCAGCGGGCAATGCATGGCAAGGTGCGTGCAAGCCGGCTGTGGCGCACTGCTAGCATCCACAGCCCAATGTGAGGAATTCGATGTCCGACGATGTTTTCATGCCCGCAGGCAGCGATTTTGCCCCGCACGACCGTGAAATTGCGCAGCTGCGTGTGCCGCCGCATTCCATCGAGGCCGAATCGAGCGTGCTGGGCGGCCTGCTGCTGGACAACAACGCCTGGGACCGGGTGGGCGACCTGCTCAAGGAAGGCGATTTTTACCGCCACGAGCACCGGCTGATCTTCACCGCCATCGCCGCCCACATCAACGCCAGCAAGCCGGCCGACGTCATCACGGTCTATGAAAAGCTGCAAAGCCAGGGCAAGGCGGACGACATCGGCGGCCTGGCCTACCTGAACGCGCTGGCGCAGTACGTTCCCAGCGCCAGCAACATCCGCCGCTACGCAGAAATCGTGCGCGAGCGCGGCATCTTGCGCAAGCTGGTCACCGCCAGCGATGAAATCGCCACCAACGCCTTCAACACCGAAGGCCGGCCGGTGGACAAGATCCTGGACGAAGCCGAACAGAAAATCTTCAACATCGGCGAAGAAGGCTCGCGCATGAAGCAGGGCTTCCAGGGCATGGACACCCTGGTGGTGGACCTGCTGGACCGCGTGCAGGAGATGGCCGACAACCCGAACGACATCACCGGCGTGCCGACTGGCTTCATTGACCTGGACCGCATGACATCCGGCCTGCAGGCAGGCGACATGGTGGTGCTGGCGGCGCGGCCGTCGATGGGCAAGGCCCAGCCGCTGGACGCCCAGGTGCGCACCCGGGGCGGCTGGAAACGCATGGGCGCGCTGGAGGTGGGCGATGCGCTGGCGTCGGTGGATGGGCAGCCTTCCATCGTCACCGGCATCTACCCGCAGGGCGTGCGGCAGGTGTTTCGCGTGCGGTTTTCAGACGGCCGCGCGGCCGAGTGCTGCGCCGAGCACCTGTGGAGCGTGTCCTGCCGCCACTGGCCGCAGCCGCGGGTGATCAGCACGGCAGATATCATGCAATTGCTGGCGCGCAAGCGCTACCAGAACCGGCTCTGGATTGAACGCGCTTCGGGCGATTTTGGCCACCACGATGCCCTGCCCATCGATCCCTGGGTGCTGGGCAGCCTGCTGGGCGATGGCAGCCTGAGTGGCACCGGTACGGTGAAGTTTTCCACCGCATCGGACGAAATGCTGAACCACCTGCAGCAGCGCCTGGACGAGGGCCTGGAAATGGTCCACGACCAGGCCTGGGACTACCGGGTGGTGCGCCGCGACCGTGCGCGGGTCAAAGGCTTGGTGGGATCGCACCCCAACCCGCTGCGTGTGGCGCTGGACAGCCTGCGGCTGTCGGGCTTGACCAGTGACCAGAAATTCATTCCTGCGCTGTACCTGGAAGCGCACCGCGCAGCGCGCCTGGACCTGCTGCGCGGGCTGCTGGACCAAGGCGGCTGGGTGGAGCGTTGGGGCAGCGTGCGCTTTTGCACCACCAGCGCGCAGCTGGCGCAGGACGTGGCGGCGCTGGCGCGCTCGCTCGGCGCATGGTGTTCGGTGGCCAGCAAGCAGCCGCACTTCACCAATACCGCCGGCCTGCGGGTGCCGGGCCTGCCAGCCTATGTGTGCAACATTTCGCACCCCGAGCCCCGTTCGCTGTTTCTGCTGTCCGAGAAACAGGCGCGTGCGCCGCAGCAATGGGCGCGCCAGAAGCGCCTGACCATCAGCACCATTGAGCCGGTGCGCCAGGCGACCTGCCAGTGCATATCGGTCAGCCACCCGCAGCGCCTGTACATCACCGATGGCGACGTGCTGACGCACAACACCGCCTTTGCCGTGAACATTGCCGAACACGTGGCGCTGCACGAAGGCCTGCCGGTGGCGATTTTTTCGATGGAAATGGGGGCAGCGCAACTGGCGGTGCGGGTGGTGGGCTCGATTGGCCGCATCGACCAGACGCACCTGCGCACCGGCAAGCTGACCGATGACGAGTGGCCGCGCCTGACGGAGGCGATTGAAAAGCTGCGCAACGTGTCGCTGCACATTGACGAGACGCCCGGCCTGACCTCCAGCGAACTGCGCGCCAATGCCCGCCGGCTGGCGCGCCAGTGCGGCAAGCTCGGGTTGATCGTGGTGGACTACCTGCAGCTGATGAGCGGCTCCAGCGGCACGCAAGGCGAAAACCGCGCCACCGAAATTGGCGAGATTTCGCGTGGCTTGAAGATGCTGGCCAAGGAACTGCAGTGCCCGGTGATTGCGCTTTCGCAGCTCAACCGCAGCGTGGAAACGCGCACCGACAAGCGGCCGATGATGTCGGATTTGCGGGAATGCGTGACCGGAGACACGCTGGTCTGGCTGGCCGATGGCCGGCGTGTGCCGATTGCCGATCTGGTCGGGCAGCAGCCCTGGGTGCATGCCGTGGGGTCCAGCCAGAAACTGGTGCAGGCGCAATCCGATCGGGTCTGGAAAGTGGGTGACAAACCCGTCCTGCGTGTGCATCTGGCCAGTGGCCGCAGCATCCGCGCCACTGCGCAGCACCGTTTTCTGACCGGTTCGGGCTGGCAGGAACTCAAGGCCATCAAGCCCGGTGACCGGCTCGCCCTGGCGCGCAAGATTCCACAGCCTGCCCAGTGCATGCCCTGGTCCGAACATGCATTGGTCTTGCTGGCCCATCTGGTGGGCGATGGCAGCTATTTGAGCGGCCAGCCCCTGCGCTACACCACGGCCAGCGAAGACAACAGCCTGGCCGTCACGGCGGCGGCTGAAGCGATGGGCTCCACAGTGCGGCGTGTGGCAGGGCGGGGGCAATGGCACCAATTGGTGATCGGAGGCAATGGCAACCGCTGGCACCCGGCAGGTGTCGGCGCCTGGCTCAAGGCACTGGGGGTGTTTGGACAGCGCTCGCATGAGAAATGCCTGCCGCCCGGGTTGCTGCAATTGGACGATGCTTCCATCGGGCTGTTTCTGCAGCACCTTTGGGCCACGGACGGCTGCATCCATGTGCGCCCTGCAGAGCAGCGGGGCGGCCACCGCATCTACTTTGCCACCTGCAGCGAAAAGCTGGCGCGGGGTGTGGCGGCCTTGCTGCTGCGCCTGGGCATCGTCGCCCGCCTGCGCGGCATGGTCCAGGCCGGGTCACAGCATCTGCTCTGGAATGTGGATGTCAGTAGTGCCACGGCCCAACGGCATTTTCTGACCGTGGTCGGCGCCTTTGGCCCGCGCTCTGCACCGGCACAGGCGCTGCACCAGCGGCTGGAAAGTGTGCAGAGCAACACCCATGTGGACACCCTGCCCATGGAGGTGTTTGCGCAGGTGCGTGCGCACATGACCGAGCAAGGCATCAGCCACCGCGCCATGGCCGGTCTGCGCCAGACGGCTTACGGCGGCGCATCGCATTTCAGCTTTGCACCTTCCAGAGCGGTGCTGACCGACTATGCGCAGCATCTGGGCAGCCCCGAATTGCTGACTTGGGCCGAATCAGACCTGTTCTGGGACCAAGTGGTGCGCATCGAGCCGGCAGGCACTGAACCGGTCTATGACCTGACCGTGCCCGGTCCGGCCTGCTGGATTGCCAATGACGGCATCGTCACGCACAACTCGGGAGCGATTGAGCAGGATGCAGACATCATCATGT
>JAGOCN010000212.1 GCA_017998735.1 Giesbergeria sp. | reverse complement strand
ACCCTGCAGGCAGCGCTGCAGGCGGTGGGCGTGGTGCAGGAAAGCGCGCCCGACTTTGCGCGCCTGCAGGCACGCCTGGCGGCGCTGCTGCTGCGGGTGCAGCAGTTTGCCCAGCCCTGCAGCAGCGGCGCGGTGCGCTGGCTGGACGCGGGCGGGCGGCAGCTGCGCATGGTCGAGTCGCCGCTGGACATTGCACAGGCCATGCACGCCCACCTGTGGGGGCCGGCGCCAGGCGCAGACGCAGAAGAAGACGCGGAGGCGCCGGAACCGGCGGACGGCGGCAGCCCTGCCGGCATGGCCCTGCCGCCGCCAGCAGGGCCGTCGGGGCCGTCAGATTGGTCGGGGCAGGCACCGGCAGAGCGCCCGCGTGCCTGGGTGTTCACCTCGGCCACGCTGGGCGACGATGCCTCGCTGCGCTGGTTCACCGTGCCCTGCGGGCTGGAAGGCGCCGAAGTGCTGCGCGTGGGCAGCCCGTTCGACTACGCCCGCCAGGCGGCGCTGTTCATTCCTCCGCAGCTGCCGCGCCCGGCCGATCCTGGCCACAGCCTGCAGCTGGCGCGCTGGGTGGGCGACGCCGCGCAGCGCCTGGGCGGGCGCACGCTGGTGCTGACCACCACATTGCGCGCCCTGCGCGCCGTAGGCGATGCACTGCAGGTGCGTTTTGGCGTTGCCGGCGGGCTGGAGGTGCTGGTGCAGGGCCAGGCACCCAAGCGCCAACTGATGGAGCGGTTCCGCCAGGGTGCGCAAAACGGCCTGCCGGGCTGTGTGCTGGTGGCGTCCGCCACCTTCTGGGAAGGCTTTGATGTGCCCGGAGACGCGCTGCAGCTGGTGGTGATCGACAAGCTGCCGTTTCCGCCGCCAGGCGACCCGCTGGTGGAAGCGCGCTCGCGCCGGCTGGAAGAAGCCGGGCGCAGTGCGTTCAACGACCTGTCACTGCCCGAGGCAGCGGTGGCGCTGCGCCAGGGGGCCGGCCGCCTGGTCCGGCACGAATCCGACCACGGCGTGCTGGTGGTGGCCGACACGCGCCTGGCCAGCATGGGTTACGGCCGGCGCCTGCGTGCTGCGCTGCCGCCCATGCGCCGGCTGGACAGTCAGGAAGATTTCGATGCGGCGCTGGACGCGCTGATTTCGCTGAACGCGCTGCGGGCGCAGCCCGTCACCACACCTTCCACCACGGGTCCTTCTTGCCCGTGATGCCCGTGGCGCTGTACTTGCTTTGCGGGTAGGTGGAGTTCATCACGCGCTGCGCGTCGTCGCGCAGGGAGGCCATGCCCAGCGCGTCGTACGACCTGACCAGGATGTACAGCGCTTCTTCCAGCGCCGGCACGTTCTGGTAGTCCGCCAGGGCCAGCTGGGCGCGGTTGATCGCCGCCACGTAGGCGCCGCGCTGGTAGTAGTAGCGCGCCACATGCACCTCGTACTGCGCCAGCGAGTTGACGATGTAGGTCATGCGCTGGCGTGCGTCCTGCGCATAGCGCGACTCCGGAAAACGCGTGCTCAGTTCGCGGAACGATTCAAACGAATCCTTGGCCGCCTTCTGGTCGCGCTCGGACAGGTCCTGGCGCGACAGCCAGGAGAAAAGCCCCAGGTCGTCGTTGAAATTCACCAGGCCCTTGAGGTACAGCGCGTAGTCCAGCGCCGGGCTGGCCGGGTGCAGCTTCATGAAACGGTCCAGCGTGGCAATGGCCTGTGCCTTGTCGCCCGCCTTGTACTGGGCATAGGCTTTGTCGAGCTGCGCCTGCTGCGCCAGCGGCGTGCCCGCTGCCCGGCCTTCGAGTTTTTCAAGCAGTGGCACGGCCTTGTCGTAGCTGCCGCCGTTCAGCTCGTCGCGCGCTTCCGAATAGATGCGGTCGGTGCTCCAGTTGGCGGTCTTGTCGTCGGGGGTGCTGGAGCAGCCGGCGGCAAGCAGGCAGGCTGCCAGCAGGGCAGGGAAGGTCGCAAAGGGCGCACGCAGCATGTCGGGCAGCTTTCAGGCTAATCAAAAAAAGGGGCTTGTCTTCAGACGGGGCAGTGGCAGCAGGCAAGGCCGGCAATGCGGTCAAAACGCCGTCCAGGGCAGCAAAACATTGTAGCGGCGGCCTTTGGGCGCAGCGCCGGGCTGCATTGCCGCTTGAACGGTCTCGCACCCAGGCCCTGTCTTGGTGCCTTTCTACAATGGCGCCATGTTTGTCCACCTGCGCCTGCACACCGAATTTTCCGTTGTTGACGGAACCAACCGCATCAACGACACCGCCAAGGCGGCCGCCGCCGATGGCCAGCCCGCGCTGGCCATCACCGATTTCAACAACCTGTTTGGTGCCATCAAGTTCTACCAGGCCACCCGCTCCAAGGGTGTCAAACCCTTGCTGGGCGCCGAAGTGCTGCTGGAAGGCGAGGGCACGGCAGCGCCGTCCCGGCTGGTGCTGCTGGTGCAGGACATGCAGGGCTACCTGAACCTGTCGGAACTGCTGGCGCGTGCCTGGACCTCGAACATGGTCAAGGCGCAGGCGGTCTGCACCTGGGCCTGGCTGGAAGAGCTGTCCGCCGGGCTGCTGCTGCTGACCGGCGCGCAGGCCGGGCCGGTCGGGCAGGCGCTGGTGCGCGGCGACGGGGCCGGCGCCGAGCGCCTGGCGCTGCGCCTGGCGGCGGTGTTTGCGCAGCGCTGCTACATCGAACTGCAGCGCGCCGGCCGGCCAGACGACGAGCCGCATGTGGTGGCCGCCGTGCAGCTGGCTGCCCGCCTGGGCCTGCCGGTGGTGGCCACGCACCCGGTGCAGTTTGCGCTGCCCGAAGACTACGAAGCGCACGAGGCGCGGGTGTGCATTGCCGAAGGCGAGATGCTGGGCAATGCACGGCGCGTGCGCCGCTTCACGCGCGAGCAGTACTTCAAGACCAGCGCGCAGATGCAGGCGCTGTTTGCCGATGTGCCCTCGGCGCTGGCGAACACGGTTGAAATTGCCCGGCGCTGCAACCTGACGCTGGTGCTGGGCAAGCCGCAGTTGCCCAACTTCCCGATTCCGCCGGTGGACGGGCGGGTGATGTCGGTGGAGGAGTATTTCCGCTACATGTCGCACGAAGGGCTGGAAGCGCGCCTGCGCCACCTGTACCCGCAGCCCGACCGGCGGGAGGCCGAGCGCCCGCGCTACCTCGAGCGCCTGGAATTCGAGCTGAGCACCATCCTGAAAATGGGGTTTCCGGGCTACTTTCTGATCGTGGGAGACTTCATCCAGTGGGCCAAGGCCAATGGCTGCCCGGTGGGGCCTGGGCGCGGTTCGGGCGCAGGCTCGCTGGTGGCCTATGCGCTGAAGATCACCGACCTTGACCCGCTGGAATACAACCTGCTGTTCGAGCGCTTCCTGAACCCGGACCGGGTGTCCATGCCCGACTTCGACATCGACTTCTGCCAGGCCAACCGCGACCGGGTGATCGACTATGTGAAGGACAAGTACGGCAAGAATGCGGTGAGCCAGATTGTCACTTTCGGCACCATGGCCGCACGCGCCGCCATCCGCGATGTGGGCCGCGTGATGGACATGGGCTACATGTTCTGCGATGGCATCAGCAAGCTCATTCCGAACAAGCCCGGGCAGCCCATCACCATTGCCGGCGCCATCGAGGTCGAGCCGCTGCTGGCCGAGCGGCTGGAAAAGGAAGAAGAAGTCAGAACCCTGCTGGCGATGGCACAAAAGCTGGAGGGCATGACGCGCAACATCGGCATGCATGCTGGTGGCGTGCTGATTGCGCCGGGCAAGCTGACCGATTTCTGCCCGCTCTACCAGCAGCCGGGCAGCGAGTCGGCGGTCAGCCAGTACGACAAGGACGACGTGGAGGCCATCGGGCTGGTGAAGTTCGACTTTCTGGGCCTGGCCACGCTGACCATTCTGGAAATCGCACGCCAGTTCATCGTGCAGCGCCACAAGGGCCAGGAGCACTTTGCCTTTGAGGACATTGCGCTGAACGACGCCGCCACCTACCGGCTGTTTGCCGACGGCAAGACCGAAGCGGTGTTCCAGTTTGAAAGCCGGGGCATGCAGGGCATGCTGAAAGAGGCGCGGCCGACGCGGCTGGAAGACCTGATCGCGCTCAACGCGCTGTACCGCCCCGGCCCGATGGACCTGATTCCGAGCTTTGTGAACCGCAAGCATGGCAAGGAGCCGGTCGAGTACCCGCATCCGCTGGTGGCCGAAATGCTGTCCGAGACCTACGGCATCATGGTCTACCAGGAGCAGGTGATGCAGACCGCGCAGATTCTGGGCGGTTATTCGCTGGGCGGCGCCGACCTGCTGCGCCGCGCCATGGGCAAGAAGAAAGCCGAGGAAATGGCCGAGCACCGCGCCATCTTCCGGGACGGTGCCGCCAAGAACGACCTGTCGACCGAAAAGGCCGACGAGGTGTTCGACCTGATGGAAAAGTTTGCCGGCTATGGCTTCAACAAGTCGCATGCTGCTGCCTATTC
>JAGOCN010000211.1 GCA_017998735.1 Giesbergeria sp. | reverse complement strand
GACACGCCGCACGAAAAGCACAGCAACATCAAGCAGGTGCTGTACTGGGCCGACAACGCCCAGCACAAGCGCAAGATGCTGGACCACTGGCTGCGCGACACCACCATCAACCAGGCCATCGTGTTTGCCAGCACCCAGGTGGAGTGCGACGGCCTGGCCGCCGACCTGCAGCAGGAAGGCTTCAGCGCCGTGGCACTGCACGGCGCCCTGAGCCAGGGCCTGCGCAACCGCCGCCTGATGGCTTTGCGCCAGGGCCAGGTGCAGATTCTGGTGGCCACCGATGTGGCAGCGCGCGGCATTGACGTGCCCACCGTGACCCACGTCTTCAACTACGGCCTGCCGATGAAGGCCGAGGATTACACGCACCGTATCGGCCGCACCGGCCGTGCCGGCCGCGACGGTCTGGCCATCACCTTTGCCGAATTCCGCGACCGCCGCAAGATTTTCGACATCGAAGGCTACAGCCATCAGCAGTTCAAGGCCGAGGTGATTCCGGGCCTGGAGCCGGTGCAGCGTTTCCCGCAGGGCAACAGCCGCCCGCAAGGTGACTTTGGCGGTGGCCGTGGTGGTCCGTCGCGCGACCGCAAGTTTGGCGGTGGCGCCGGTGCCGGTGCTGGCCGTGGCGGCTTTGGCGGCAACGACCGCGGCGGTTTCGGTGGTGACCGTGAGCGCAACTTCGGCGGCGCCAGCGGTTTCAATGACCGCCAGCGTGTGCAGGGCCGTCCCGGTGACGACCGTGGTCATGGCGGCGGCGGCGGTGGTTTTGGTGGTGGCTTTGGTGCCCCGCGTGAAGACCGCGGCTTTGCCCCGCGCCGCGATGGCGAAGGCTTTGGTGCCCGCAAGCCGTCTTTTGGTGACGGTCCGCGCGCCGGTTTTGCCCCGCGCCACGAAGGTGCCGGTGCGCCGCGCGGTGACTTTGCTGCTGCGCGCAAGCCCGGTGCCAGCGCTGGCAAGCCCTTTGTGCCGCACGACGCACGCAAGCGCCCGGCGCGTCCTGCCCGCTAAGCAAAGGCGGCACCTGCCGCTTTTGCCGCTCTTGCCAGGGAGCGCAGGCTGTTTTCACAGCCTTGAAACGCTGCAAAGCCATCCTTGTAAAAAAGGGGTGGCTTTTTTGTTGGGCGTCTGCTCCAGGTTCGCCTGTTTAAAACCCGACAATGCAACATGCCCAATGAAACTGATTTGATGCAGCCCGCCGCGGCGCCCGACGCCGATTTCGCCAGCATGTTCGCGCTGGCGCCGGTGTCGCTCTGGCTGGAAGACTACAGCGCCCTGCGCGAACTGCTGCAGCAGTGGCGCGCCGAGGGCATCACCGACCTGCGCAGCCACCTGTCAGAACACCCCGGTTGTATTCGGCAGGGTACGTCCAGCCTGCGCGTGCTGCAGGTCAACCAGCGCACCTTGCAGCTTTTTGCCGCGAACAGCCAGGCGCAGCTGCTGGCATCGCTGGACCAGGTTTTCAGGGACGACATGCACCACCAGGTGGCCTGTGAATGGGAGTCGCTCTGGGCGGGCGAGCTGGAGTTTTTCAACCAGACCGTGAACTACGCGCTGGACGGCCGGCGGCTGGACGTGCAGGTGCGCGGGCGCATTTTGCCGGGGCATGAGCACACCTGGAGCAGAGTGCTGGTGTCGCTGGAGGACATCACCGCGCAAAAAGAAAAAGCGCGCCAGCTGCTGCGCAGCGAGCGCTATGCCAACGACCTTTTCCAGCATTCGCCCGTGTCGCTGTGGGTGGAGGATTTCCACGCCGTCAAGCTGCTGCTGGACGGGCTGCGCCACCGCGGCATTGTCGATTTCCGCACCTTTCTCAGGGTGCACCCCGAATTCGTGCAGCGCTGCCTGCAGGAAGTGCGCGTGATCGACGTCAACCAGCAAACCCTGCGCATGTTCAATGCCCCCAGCAAGCAGGCATTGCTGGCCAGCATGGCCGGCATACTGGGCGAAGAGACAAGGGATTCGTTCAGCGAGCAGCTGCAGGACCTGTGGGATGGCAAGTTGTTCCAGGAGCGCGAGGTGGTAAACCACCGCCTGTCGGGCGAGCTGCTGCACATCCACATGCAGTTTTCCGTGCTCGACGACCACCACAGCGACTGGGGTCTGGTGCTGCTGTCCATGGTCGACATCAGTGCGCGCAAGAAGGCCGAGGCCTATCTGGAGTACCTGGGCAAGCACGACGTGCTGACCCAGTTGCGCAACCGGGCGTTCTATGCTGAAGAACTCAACCGCATCGCCCGCAAGGGGCCTTGGCCGCTGAGCCTGATTGCC
This sequence comes from Giesbergeria sp., assembly GCA_017998735.1. GTDB lineage: Bacteria > Pseudomonadota > Gammaproteobacteria > Burkholderiales > Burkholderiaceae_C > Simplicispira. Next base: position 2,173 of record JAGOCN010000211.1, on the reverse strand, counting down.
ATCGACCTCAATGGCCTCAAGCGTGTCAACGACGAGCAGGGCCACAGTGTGGGCGATGCGCTGCTGCGCCGCATGGGGGAAGTGCTGGCCAAGGCCGTGGACGCGCCCGCCTGCGCTGCCCGCATTGGCGGCGACGAGTTCATGGTGCTGCTGCCCGGCATGGACGAACACAGCACCGTGCAGGTGCAGGAGCGCATTCACATGATGGTGGAACTGAACAACCAGTTCTATCCGGGCCAGGCCCTGAGCCTGTCCATGGGCGTGGCCAGTTGCAGTGCAGGCAGCCAGGTGGAAGCCGCAGCGCACCGGGCCGACCAGCAGATGTACGCAAACAAGCTGCGCCACTACCAGGAAAAAGAACTCGACCGCCGCCAGGAAGGTCGCTGAAACAAAAGCCTGGAGCGTTTTTGCCGTGACCGGTGTGTGCTCCCCTTGCAGCAAAACAATCCGGTTTTGCTATCAAAAAATGAGCTGTTGGCGCAGGCTGCACCTGGGGTGGAGGCACTTTTCGCTGAAAACCTAAATCTGCTAGGCAAATGCTGCCGCCGCTGCGCCTGCACAGCCAGTCAGCTAGCCACAAACTTCTCTGAAGAAGCCAAAGACAGTGCAGGGTCAGTCGGCGCTGGTGTATTTACCAATCTCGGGCCAGCGGTGGTGCAGATACACCCATGCCGCCAGACCGATGCACAGCATGCCCAGGGAGGACGCCGCCAGCAGCAGCGTGGAATGCATCACCAGCGGCACGATCACACCCGCCACCAGGCCATTGGCCGCCGATCCCACAAAAGCCTGCAGCGACGAAGCCATGCCCCGGCGCTCCGGGTAAAGGTCCAGCACCAGCAATGTCACCACCGGCACCATCAATGCCCAGCCAAAAGAAAAAACGGCAATCGGCAGCAGTGACCAAGACACATGCGCGGGCAGAAACACATTGGCCAGCAGGTTCAGCACCGCCACACTGAACATGATGACAAAGCCGTGGCGGATCTGTGTTTTGGGCGGGATCTTGCCGGCCAGGCGACCGCTCAGCCAGGCGCCGCTCATGATGCCGGAAATCGTCAACATGAAAAACCAGAAGAACTCCGTCGGCCCCAAGCCCAGGTGCATGCCCAGAAACGCCGGCGCTGCCAGCACATACAGAAACATGCCGTTGAACGGCACCCCACTGGCCAGTGCCAGCAGCAAAAAGCGCGGGCTGGACCCCAGCTGCCAGTAACCGCGCATCAGATGGCGCACGTTGAAGGGCTGGCGCAAATTGCTGTGCAAAGTCTCGGGCAGCAATCGGTAGTTGGCGCCCCACAGGGCCACGCCCACCAGGGTCAGAAACCAGAAGATGCTGTGCCAGCCGGTGTGCACATACAGCCAGCCGCCCACCATCGGCGCCACTGCCGGGGCCACGCCAAAGTAGATGGTCACCTGGCTCATCACCTTTTGCGCCTGCGCCGGGGGAAACATGTCGCGGATCACCGCGCGCGAAACCACGATGCCGGCGCCGGTCGACAGTCCCTGCAGCGCCCGGAACAGCACCAGCTGCTCGACGGTCTGCGACAGCGCGCAGCCGGCCGACGCCAGCGTGAACATCGCAATGCCCCACAGCACCACCGGCCGGCGCCCGAAACTGTCGGCCAGCGCGCCGTGGAACAGGTTCATGAAGGCAAAGCCGAACAGGTACGCCGACAGGGTCTGCTGCATCTCCACCGGTGTAGCGTTCAGCGCCTTTGCCATGCCGGAGAACGCCGGCAGGTAGGTGTCAATGGAAAACGGCCCGAGCATGCCCAGCAGTGCCAGCAGCGCAGCCAGCGCCCAGCGGGGGCCTTTCCAGAGAAGGTGGGCGTCGGGGTTCATGGAGGGCGGCAGACAAAAAGGGTGAAAGTGGAAAACCAGGCAGGTGGCATTCAGTTCGGCAGCATGCACCATCCGCAGGTGGTTTCCTGTGCCGCACCAGACGCTCCAGGTGGCTGCCTGCATTGTGCAGTTGCCGCCCGTTTTGCAAAAGTTTCAGGTGCCAGGCCCCATGCAGGCACCAGGCATTCGCCAACCCGCAAAGGGCCGCATTGCAAAAACCAAAAAGGGCCCGGTCTTGTAACCGGGCCCTTGGAAGGGGTGGTGGGTCCTGACAGATTCGAACTGTCGACCTACGGATTAAGAGTCCGCTGCTCTACCAACTGAGCTA
>JAGOCN010000007.1 GCA_017998735.1 Giesbergeria sp. | reverse complement strand
GTGTGGGCTACATCAACGGCGAATACGTGCTCAACCCCGGCCAGACGGCGCGCAAGAGCAGCCAGATGGACCTGATCGTGGCCGGCACCGAAGCGGCTGTGCTGATGGTCGAGTCGGAAGCGCAGCAGCTGCCCGAAGACATCATGCTGGGCGCCGTGGTGTTTGGCCACGAGCAGGGCAGGATTGCCATCAACGCCATCCATGAACTGGTGCGCGACGCCGGCAAGCCGGTGTGGGACTGGCAGGCACCGGCCAAGGACGAGCCGCTGATCGCCAAGGTGGGCGAGCTGGCCGAAGAAAAGCTGCGTGCTGCCTACCAGATCCGCAACAAGCAAAGCCGTACCCATGCCTGCCGCGACACCTACGCAGCGGTCAAGGCCGAGCTGAAGGGCGCTGGCGTCGAGTTTGACGGCGTCAAGGTCGATGGCATGCTGTTCGACATTGAAGCAAAGATCGTGCGCAGCCAGATTTTGTCGGGCGAACCCCGCATTGACGGCCGCGACACGCGCACCGTGCGTGCCATTGAAATCCGCAATGCCGTGCTGCCGCGTGCGCACGGTTCGTCGCTGTTCACGCGCGGTGAAACGCAGGCGCTGGTCGTGACCACGCTGGGCACCGAGCGCGACGCGCAGCGCATCGATGCGCTGGCCGGCGAGTACGAAGACCGCTTCATGATGCACTACAACATGCCTCCCTTTGCCACCGGCGAAGTGGGCCGCATGGGTTCGACCAAGCGCCGCGAAATCGGCCATGGCCGCCTGGCCAAGCGTGCGCTGATTGCAGTGCTGCCAACCAAGGAAGAATTCCCTTACACGATGCGTGTGGTGTCCGAGATCACCGAGTCGAACGGTTCGTCGTCCATGGCTTCGGTCTGCGGCGGCTGCCTGTCGATGATGGACGCTGGCGTGCCGCTCAAGGCGCACGTGGCCGGCATTGCCATGGGCCTGATCAAGGAAGACAACCGCTTTGCCGTGCTGACCGACATCCTGGGCGACGAGGACCACCTCGGCGACATGGATTTCAAGGTGGCTGGCACTACGGCTGGCATCACGGCGCTGCAGATGGACATCAAGATCCAGGGCATCACCAAGGAAATCATGCAGGTGGCATTGGCCCAGGCCAAGGAAGCGCGCCTGCACATCCTGGGCAAGATGCAGGAAGCCATGGGCGAAGCAAACACCGAGGTGTCCACCTTTGCGCCCAAGCTCTACACGATGAAGATCAACCCCGAGAAGATCCGTGACGTGATCGGCAAGGGCGGCTCGGTGATCCGTGCGCTGACCGAAGAAACCGGCTGCCAGATCAACATTGACGAAGACGGCACCATCACCATTGCCTCGACCGACACCGCCAAGGCCGATGAAGCCAAGCGCCGCATTGCGCAGATCACCGCCGAAGTGGAAATCGGCAAGGTCTACGAAGGCCCGGTCGTGAAGATTCTGGACTTTGGCGCGCTGATCAACCTGCTGCCTGGCAAGGATGGCCTGCTGCACATCAGCCAGATTGCGCACGAGCGCGTCGAGCGCGTGAGCGACTACCTGCAGGAAGGCCAGATCGTCAAGGTCAAGGTCATGGAAACCGACGACAAGGGCCGTGTCAAGCTGTCGCTGAAGGCGCTGACCGAGCGCCCGGCCAACGTGGGCGGCGGTGACTACCGCGGCGAGCGCAACGACCGGGGTGACCGCAATGACCGTGGCGAGCGCAACGACCGTGGCGATCGCGGTGACCGGGGCGAGCGTCCCAGCCACGACCGTGGCGAGCGCCGCGAACCTGCTGCTCCGCAGTACGCACAGCAGCAACAGCAGCAGCAATACCAGCAACAGCCCGCAGGCGGCGGTGCAGAAAACGGTGCAAACGGTGACGACCAGCCACGCCATGGCTGATCTGATTTGCTATTGAAATAATAGCTGCTGGCGCAAGCCTACATTGCGCTGGCAGCGTATTTCATTCAAATTCTTCTTTTCCAGGCCCATGACCATGCAGGCGGTAGAAATCTCCAGCTTTGGCGCGCCCGAAGTGCTGCGCCTGTGCGAACGCCCCCTGCCAGTGGCAGGGGCGGGCGAAGTGCTGATCCAGGTGTCTGCGAGCGGCATCAACCGGCCGGACGTGGTGCAGCGCAAGGGCCACTACGCCCCGCCGCCCGGCGCTTCCGACCTTCCCGGTCTGGAAGTGGCCGGCGTGGTGGAGGGCGGCGATGCCGCTGCCATGGCAGAAGCGAACCTGAAAATCGGTGACCGGGTGTGCGCACTGGTGAGCGGTGGTGGTTATGCGCAGTGGTGCGTGGCCCCTGTCCTGCAGTGCCTGCCGGTGCCGCAGGGGTGGAGCGATGTCGAAGCAGCGGCGCTGCCGGAGACCTTTTTCACGGTGTGGAGCAATGTGTTTGACCGGGGTGGTCTGCAGGCGGGCGAAACCCTGCTGGTGCAGGGCGGCAGCAGCGGCATTGGCGTCACCGCCATCCAGCTGGCGCGCGCGCGCGGCGCCACCGTGATCGCAACCGCAGGCAGCGATGAAAAATGCGCCGCCTGCATTGCGCTGGGTGCGCACCATGCCATCAACTACCGCACGCAGGACTTCGCCGCCGAAGTGCAGCGCATCACGGCAGGCAAGGGCGCCGACGTGGTGCTGGACATGGTGGCGGGCAGCTATGTGGCGCGTGAAATCGGCTGCATGGCAGAAGATGGCCGCTTGGTCATCATTGCCGTGCAGGGCGGCACGGAGGCGCAGTTCAATGCGGGTCTGGTGCTGCGCAGGCGGCTGACCATCACGGGCTCGACCCTGCGCCAGCGCCCGGTGGCTTTCAAGGCGCAGATTGCCGGCGCGCTGCGTGCGCAGGTCTGGCCGTTGCTGGAGTCTGGTGCGGTGCGCCCGGTGGTTTACCGGACGTTTGCAGCCGCCGATGCCGTTGCCGCGCACACCCTGATGGAGTCCAGCGAGCACATCGGAAAAATCGTTTTGACATGGTGACCCTGAACGCGAGCGTGAAAATGAACAAGAAAAAACTCATTGCCGGCAACTGGAAGATGAACGGCACCCTGGCTGCCAACCAGGCGCTGGTGCAAAGCCTGCTGGCCGGTCTGGAAGGCGCACGCTGCGATGTGGCGGTGGCCGTTCCGGCGCCATATTTGGCACAGGTGCAGGCGCTGGTCGAGGGCTCGGGTCTGGCGCTCGCCGCGCAGGATGTCTCGCAGCACCCGGCTGGCGCTTACACGGGCGAAGTGTCGGCGCAGATGCTGTGTGAATTTGCCGTGCGCTATGTGCTGGTGGGCCATTCCGAGCGCCGCCAGTTCCATGGCGAAACCGATGCGCAGGTGGCCGCCAAGGCGCAGCGTGCGCTGGCCGCCGGCATCACGCCCATCGTGTGTGTGGGCGAAACATTGCAAGAGCGCGAAGCAGGCCAGACCGAGGCGGTGGTCAAACGCCAGCTGGCAGCCGTGATCCACCTCAATGGCCACTGCATCAGCGAAGTGGTGGTGGCCTACGAACCGGTGTGGGCCATTGGCACCGGCCGCACCGCCACGCCAGAGCAGGCGCAGCAGGTGCATGCCGTGCTGCGCGCCCAGCTGGCCGCTGCCAGCGAGCATGCAGCCCGCATCCGCCTGCTGTACGGCGGCAGCATGAACGCTGCCAATGCAGCCGAGTTGCTGGCGCAGCCGGACATTGACGGCGGGCTGGTGGGCGGTGCTGCGCTCAAGGCACAGGATTTTCAGAAAATAATCGCTGCAGCCCAATAAGGGCAAGCACTTTAAGCTATCGAATCAGGAGTAATGGAAGAATGAATATGCTTGTAAATGTGGTGCTGGCAGTGCAGATGCTGTCTGCACTGGGCATGATCGGCTTGATCTTGATACAGCATGGCAAGGGTGCAGACATGGGTGCGGCCTTTGGCAGCGGCAGCTCGGGCAGCCTGTTCGGTGCCAGTGGAAGTGCCAATTTTCTCTCGCGCACCACGGCCGTGCTGGCAGCTGTTTTCTTTGTGGCAACCCTGGCACTGGCGTATTTCGGCAACGCGCGCCCGACCAGCTCGGGCAGTGTGCTGGACCGCGCCCCGGCGCCGGTCACGGCACCTGCAGCCGACACCGGACCGGCCGCCGCCATTCCGGGCAACAGCCCGGCGGCTGTTTCCACCGTGCCAGCGCCTGATGCGGTTCCCGTGGTTCCCGTGGTTCCTGCAGTTCCCGAAGCCGGGCAGATCCCCACAAAATAAACAGCCTTTGGGCAGGGATGCATCCTGAAATCAGGGTTTTTCCGGGTTAGAATGCGCTGCTGTCCAGAAAGCAAAAAACCGCAAGGTTCCTCAAGCCATCCGGACAGCACAACAGCCGTCGTGGTGAAATTGGTAGACACGCTATCTTGAGGGGGTAGTGGCGAAAGCTGTGCGAGTTCGAGTCTCGCCGACGGCACCAAACAAAAAGTCTGCCTGCAGGCCTCCCATCGGAGGCCTTGCTTGCGCAGGCACCAGCGGTGAGCACATCCAAAAGATGAACCTCGATCAATATCTCCCCGTTTTTCTGTTCATCCTGGTGGGCATAGCGGTTGGCATCGTGCCCCTGCTGCTGGGCTATGTTCTGGGCCCCAACCGCCCCGATCCCGAAAAGAATTCCCCTTACGAATGCGGCTTTGAAGCGTTCGAGGATGCGCGCATGAAGTTTGACGTGCGCTATTACCTGGTGGCGATTCTCTTCATCCTCTTCGACCTTGAAATCGCCTTCCTTTTCCCGTGGGCGGTGGCGTTCCACGACGTGGGTCTTGTGGGCTTTCTGGCGGTGGTGTTGTTCCTGGCGATTCTGGTTGTAGGCTTTGCCTATGAGTGGAAAAAGGGTGCCCTGGACTGGGAATGACCGGCTTTAAGCGAGGAAAAGCACAATGATTGAAGGCGTAATGAAGGAAGGCTTTGTCACCACGAGCTACGACTCGGTGGTGAACTGGGCCAAGACCGGATCGCTGTGGCCAATGACCTTTGGTCTGGCGTGCTGTGCGGTCGAAATGATGCATGCGGCCGCTGCGCGCTACGACATTGGCCGCTTTGGTGCCGAGGTGTTCCGCGCCAGTCCGCGCCAGGCCGATCTGATGATCGTGGCCGGCACGCTGTGCAACAAGATGGCGCCGGCACTGCGCAAGGTGTATGACCAGATGAGCGAGCCGCGCTGGGTCATTTCCATGGGTTCGTGTGCCAATGGCGGTGGCTATTACCACTACAGCTACTCGGTGGTGCGCGGCTGTGACCGCATCGTGCCGGTGGACGTCTACGTTCCCGGCTGCCCGCCCACGGCCGAGGCGCTGATCTACGGCATCATCCAGCTGCAGCAGAAAATTCGCCGCACCCACACCATTGCGCGTGCATGAAGGGCCTGTCTTGACCACGTTTGCCATTCAACCCCAAGACCTGCGCGACACCATTGCCCATGCACTGGGTGACAACGCACGCGATGTGCGCCTGGTGCTGGACGAGGTGGTGGCCACGGTGCCCGCCACCCGCTACCTGCAGGCCATGCAGATTCTGCGCGATGCGCCCGGCTGCAGTTTCGAGCAGATGATGGACTTGTGCGGCATGGACTGCTCCACCTACGGCGACCGCGAGCAGGAAGGCCTGCGCTACTGTGTGGTGGTGCACCTGCTGTCGGTGAGCCTGAACCAGCGCGTTCGCGTGAAGGTGTTCTGCCCGGAAGACGATTTTCCGGTGGTGGACTCCATCACCGACCTGTGGAACGCGGCCGAATGGTTCGAGCGCGAGGCCTTCGATCTGTATGGCATCGTGTTTGAAGGCCACAACGACCTGCGCCGCATCCTGACGGACTACGGTTTCATCGGGCATCCTTTCCGCAAGGACTTTCCCTTGTCCGGTCATGTGGAAATGCGCTACGACGCTGACCAGCGCCGCGTCATTTATGAGCCGGTCACCATCGAGCCGCGCGAGATCACGCCCCGCATCATCCGCGAAGACAAATACGGAGGCCTGCACTGAGCGCCGGTCGCTCCAGTGAACTGCCATGGCTGAAATCAAGAACTATTCCCTGAACCTGGGACCACAGCACCCTGCGGCCCACGGTGTGCTGCGCCTGGTGCTGGAGCTCGACGGCGAAGTCGTCCAGCGCGCCGATCCGCACATCGGCCTGCTGCACCGCGCCACCGAAAAGCTGGCCGAGCACAAGACCTACATCCAGTCGCTGCCGTACATGGACCGCCTCGACTATGTGTCGATGATGTGCAACGAACACGCTTATTGCCTGGCCATCGAGAAGCTGCTGGGCATTGAGGTGCCCGAACGCGCCCAGTACATCCGCGTCATGTTCGCCGAGATCACGCGCGTGATGAACCACCTGATGTGGCTGGGCTCGCATGGCAACGACTGCGGCAGTTCGACCATTCTGGTCTACACCTTCCGCGAGCGCGAAGACCTGTTTGACATGTACGAGGCAGTGTCGGGTGCGCGCATGCACGCAGCCTATTTCCGGCCGGGCGGTGTGTACCGCGACCTGCCGGACAGCATGTCCCAGTACAAGGCCAGCAAGGTGCGCAATGCCAAGTCGCTGGAGGCGCGCAACCAGAATCGCAAGGGCTCGCTGCTCGACTTCATCGAGGATTTCACACAGCGTTTTCCGCGCTGCATCGACGAATACGAAACGCTGCTGACCGACAACCGCATCTGGAAGCAGCGCACGGTGGGCGTGGGCGTGGTGACACCCGAGCGCGCCCTCAACCTGGGCATGACCGGGCCCATGCTGCGTGGCTCCGGTGTGCTGTGGGATCTGCGCAAGACCCAGCCCTATGACGTGTACGACCGCATGGAGTTCGATGTTCCGCTGGGGCGGACGGGCGACTGCTATGACCGCTATCTGGTGCGTGTGAACGAGATGCGCCAGTCAAACCGCATCATTCAGCAGTGCATTGCCTGGCTGCGTGTCAATCCGGGCCCGGTCATCACCGACAACCACAAGGTGGCACCCCCCAGCCGCGAATCCATGAAGTCCAACATGGAAGAGCTGATTCACCATTTCAAGCTGTTCACTGAAGGTTTTCACGTGCCCGAGGGCGAAACCTACGCGGCCGTGGAGCACCCCAAGGGCGAGTTCGGCATTTACCTGGTCAGCGATGGCGCCAACAAGCCCTACCGCCTGAAGATCCGCGCGCCGGGGTTTGCGCACCTGGCTGCCATGGACGAAATGACGCGTGGCCACATGCTGGCCGACGTGGTGGCCATCATTGGCACCATGGACATCGTGTTCGGAGAGATTGACCGATGATTTCTGAAGCGACCCAGGCCCGCTTTGCGCGGGAAGTGGCCAAATACCCTGCAGAGCAGAAGCAGTCTGCCGTGATGGCGTGCCTTGCCATCGTGCAGCAGGAGCAGGGCCATGTCACCGAAGACAGCGAAATCTTCATTGCCCAGTACCTGGGCATGCCGCAGATTGCGGTGCACGAAGTCACCACCTTCTACAACATGTACAACCAGCAGCCAGTGGGCCGCTACAAGCTGGCGGTGTGCACCAACCTGCCCTGCCTGCTGCGCGACGGTGGCAAGGCATTGCAGCACCTGGAACAAAAGCTCGGCATTGCCATGGGCGGGACCACGGCAGATGGCATGTTCACGCTGCAGCAGTGCGAATGCCTCGGTGCCTGTGCCGATGCGCCGGTCATGCTGGTCAACGACCGCAGCATGTGCAGTTTCATGAGCGACGACAAACTTGACCAGCTGGTAGACAGCCTGCGGGCTGTGGAGGGCCGACCATGAACGCCGCCGACGGCATCCTGGCGCAGTTCCAGGCTGCGGGCCTGGAAACCTGTTTCCATGGCCGCCACATCGAACCCCATATCTATGCCGGTCTGGACGGCGCCAACTGGCATCTGCGCGAATACGAGGCGCGCGGTGGCTACCAGGCCCTGCGCAAGATGCTGGGCAAGGACGAAGGCGGCGAAGCCTGGACGCAGGACCAGGTCATTGCGGCACTGAAGGAGTCCGGTCTGCGCGGTCGCGGCGGTGCAGGCTTTCCCACGGGCCTCAAATGGAGCTTCATGCCGCGCCAGTTTCCGGGCCAGAAATACCTGGTCTGCAACTCGGACGAAGGCGAGCCGGGCACCTGCAAGGACCGAGACATCCTGATGTACAACCCGCACATCGTCATCGAAGGCATGGCCATTGCCGCCTTTGCGATGGGCATCAGCGTGGGCTACAACTACATCCACGGCGAAATCTTTCAGGTTTACGACCGCTTTGAAGAAGCCCTGGAAGAGGCACGCGCTGCCGGCTACCTGGGCGACAACCTGCTGGGCAGCGACTTCAGCTTCCAGCTCCATGCCCACCACGGTTTTGGCGCCTACATCTGCGGTGAAGAAACCGCCTTGCTGGAATCGCTGGAAGGCAAAAAGGGCCAGCCCCGCTTCAAGCCGCCGTTTCCCGCCAGCTTTGGCCTGTATGGCAAGCCCACCACCATCAACAACACCGAAACCTTTGGTGCCGTGCCGTGGATCATCCGCAATGGAGGCGCTGCCTACCTGGCGTGCGGCAAACCCAACAATGGCGGCACCAAGATCTACTCGGTCAGTGGCGATGTGCAAAAACCCGGCAACTATGAAGTGCCGATGGGAACCCCGTTTGCCAAGCTGCTGGAGCTGGCCGGTGGCGTGCGCGAAGGCCGCCAGCTCAAGGCGGTGATTCCGGGAGGCTCTTCATCGCCCGTGCTGCCTGCTGCCCTCATGATGGAATGCACCATGGACTACGACTCCATTGCCAAAGCCGGCTCCATGCTGGGCTCCGGGGCAGTGATCGTCATGGACGACAGCCGCTGCATGGTCGAATCGCTCAAGCGCCTGTCGTACTTTTACATGCACGAGTCCTGTGGCCAGTGCACACCCTGCCGCGAAGGCACGGGCTGGCTCTGGCGGCTGGTGGACCGCATTCACCGCGGCGAAGGCCGGCCAAACGACATGGAAGTGCTCGACTCCGTGGCCGGCAACATCATGGGCCGCACCATCTGTGCGCTGGGCGATGCCGCAGCCATGCCGGTGCGCGCCATGGTCAAGCATTTCCGTCCTGAATTCGAGGCGCTGATTGCCAGGGCGGAGCGCCAGCAGCCTGCTGCTTCGGCCTGATCGCGAGAAAAGCATATGGTTGAAATTGAACTTGACGGTCAGAAAGTGGAGATTGCCGAAGGCAGCATGGTCATGCATGCCGCCGAAAAGGCCGGTGCCTACATTCCGCATTTCTGCTATCACAAAAAACTGTCCATTGCCGCCAACTGCCGCATGTGCCTGGTGGAAGTGGAAAAAGCACCCAAGCCGTTGCCTGCCTGCGCCACACCGGTCACGCAGGGCATGGTGGTGCGCACCAAAAGCGAAAAAGCCATCCAGGCGCAGAAGTCGGTCATGGAGTTTCTGCTGATCAACCACCCGCTGGACTGCCCGATCTGCGACCAGGGCGGTGAATGCCAGTTGCAGGACCTGGCCGTGGGCTACGGTGCCTCCAGCTCGCGCTACGGCGAAGAAAAGCGCGTGGTGCTGAACAAGCATGTCGGCCCGCTGATCTCGATGCAGGAGATGACGCGGTGCATTCATTGCACCCGCTGCGTGCGCTTTGGCCAGGAAGTGGCTGGCGTGATGGAGCTGGGCATGATCCACCGGGGTGAACATGCAGAAATCACTACTGTGGTGGGTGACACCATCGATTCCGAACTGTCGGGCAACATGATCGACATCTGCCCGGTGGGCGCGCTCACCAGCAAGCCGTTCCGCTACAGCGCCCGCACCTGGGAGCTGTCGCGCCGCAAGTCGATCAGTCCGCACGATTCCACCGGCGCCAATCTGGTAGTGCAGGTGAAAAACCACCAGGTGCTGCGCGTTTTGCCGCTGGAAAACGAAGACGTCAACGAGTGCTGGCTGGCCGACCGTGACCGGTTTTCCTACGAAGCGCTCAACAGCGAGGAGCGCCTGACCCGTCCCATGCTCAAGCAGGGCGGTGCCTGGAAGGAAGTGGACTGGCAGACCGCGCTGGAATACGTGGCCAATGGCCTGCAGGGTATCAAAGCCGACCATGGCGCCAACAGCATCGGGGCGCTGGTCAGTCCGCACAGCACGCTGGAAGAGCTGTTTCTGGCACGCAGCCTGGTGCAGGGCCTGGGCAGCAGCAACATTGATCACCGGCTGCGCAATGCCGAGTTCGTGCAGCCTGCCGGCGTGCGCTGGCTGGGGCGTTCCATTGCTTCGCTGACCACGCTGCAGTCGGTGCTGGTGGTCGGCTCCAACCTGCGCAAGGACCACCCGCTGTTTGCGCAGCGCATCCGCCAGGCCAACCGCCAGGGCGCCATGGTGTCCTGCGTCAACGCAGAAGCCGCTGACTGGGCCATGACCGTGCAGAACAGTCTGCTGGCGCCTTCTTCCGACTGGGTGCAGGTGCTGGCCGATGTGGCGGCCTGCGTGGCACAGGAAAAAGACACGGCTGCTCCTGCCTCCCCATCCGCACCTTCAGGATCGGTGCATGGCGATGCACTGGCAGTGGCGCGTGCCCTGCTGCAGGGTGAGCACAAGGCCATCCTGCTGGGCAATGCAGCAGCGCACCATGCGCAGGCAGATGCCTTGCTGTCGCTGGCGCAATGGATGGGCGAGCACACCGGCGCCACGGTGGGCTACCTCACCGAAGCAGCCAATACCGTGGGCGCCCAATGGGTGCAGGCAGTGCCTGGTGAAAACGGACAGAACGCAGAGCAGATGCTGGCCGGCGGCCTCAAGGGCGTGCTGCTGTTCAACACCGAACCTGAGTGGGACAGCGCAGCCGGAGCACAGGCCGCCGCTGCACTGGGCAAGGCCGAAATGGTCGTCACCTTCAGCCCCTTCAGGGCCAACATGGCGTTCAGCGATGTGCTGCTGCCGATTGCACCGTTCACTGAAACCTCGGGCAGCTTTGTCAATGCCGAAGGGCGGCTGCAAAGCTTCCATGCGGTTGTCAAGCCACGGGGTGAAACCCGGCCTGGCTGGAAGGTGCTGCGCGTGCTGGCCAATCTGCTGGATGTCGCCGGTTTTGATTTTGAAACTTCCCAGGACGTGCTGGCCAAGGCCACCGGAGCGGCTGCAGGCAGCATGGCGTTCATGCCGGAGTCGCTGCTGAACAATACAGCTGTGTCTGCGCCGTCCTCGGCCCTGGAAAACCGCTCTGCCGGGTCGGCGCAGAACCGTGAGCCTGTGGTGGCCTCCATCTACCAGCTCGATGGCATCGTGCGCCGTGCCCCCGCCCTTCAGCTGACTGCCGATGCGCGCCATGCCCGCGGAGAAGGAGCGCCGGCATGATCGACACCCTCTACAACGGCGGTCTGGGGCTGGTTGACCAGACGTGGTGGTCCACCGCAGTCTGGCCCGTGCTGTGGATTCTGCTCAAGATTGTTGTCATTCTGGCGCCTCTGATGGGTGCAGTGGCCTACCTGACGCTCTGGGAGCGCAAGCTGCTCGGCTTCATGCAGGTGCGCCACGGGCCCAACCGTGTGGGGCCGCTGGGTCTGCTGCAGCCCATTGCCGACGCAGTGAAACTGCTGACCAAGGAAATCATCCGTCCCACTGCTGCCAGCAAGGGACTGTTCTTTCTCGGCCCGGTGATGGCCATCATGCCGGCGCTGGCCGCCTGGGTGGTGGTGCCTTTCGGTCCGGACGTGGCGCTGACGAACGTGAATGCCGGCCTGCTGCTGATGCTGGCCATCACCTCCATCGAGGTGTATGGCGTCATCATTGCCGGCTGGGCGTCCAACTCCAAGTACGCATTTCTGGGGGCCATGCGCGCTTCGGCGCAGATGGTGAGCTATGAAATCGCGATGGGTTTCTGCTTTCTGGTGGTGGTGATGGTCTCGGGCAGCATGAACCTGACGCAGATCGTCATGGGGCAGGCCGTCGGCATGGCGGCCAGCACCGGTCTGGCCTTTCTGTCATGGAACTGGCTGCCACTGCTGCCGATTTTCATCGTCTTCCTGATTTCCGGTGTGGCCGAAGTCAACCGCCACCCCTTTGACGTGGTCGAAGGCGAAGCCGAGATCGTGGCCGGTCACATGGTCGAGTACTCGGGCATGGGTTTTGCCATCTTCTTTCTGGCCGAATACGCCAGCATGTGGCTGGTGTCGATTCTGGCGGTGCTGATGTTCCTGGGCGGATGGCTGTCGCCCATCGACAGTGTCCTGTTCAACTGGATTCCAGGCTGGATCTGGCTGGCTTTGAAGACCTTTCTGGTGGTGTCCATGTTCATCTGGATCCGCGCCACCTTTCCGCGTTTTCGCTATGACCAGATCATGCGTCTGGGCTGGAAGATTTTCATTCCGGTGACCCTGGTGTGGTTGCTCATCGTTGGCGCGTGGTTGCACTCGCCATGGAACATCTGGACTTAAGCGGGAGACACACATGGCTGCTGTTGCTGCTGCATCTTTTTCCATCAGGGATTTTTTCAAGAGCTTTCTGCTCGTGGAACTTGTCAAGGGCATGACCCTGACCGGACGCTATGCGTTCCGGCGCAAGGTCACGGTGCAGTTTCCCGAAGAAAAAACACCCCTGTCCCCCCGCTTCCGGGGTCTGCATGCCTTGCGCCGCTATGAAAACGGCGAAGAGCGCTGCATTGCCTGCAAGCTGTGCGAGGCGGTCTGTCCGGCCATGGCCATCACCATCGAGTCCGATGTGCGCGATGACGGTTCGCGCCGCACCACGCGCTACGACATCGATCTGACCAAGTGCATTTTTTGCGGTTTCTGCGAGGAAAGCTGCCCGGTGGACTCGATTGTCGAAACCCACATCCTGGAATACCACGGCGAAAAGCGCGGTGACCTGTATTTCACCAAGGACATGCTGCTGGCAGTGGGCGACCGCTACGAAGGCGAAATCGCTGCAGCCCGGGCTGCCGACGCCCCTTACCGCTGAGCCAGCGCCCGCTGCAAGCCAGAAGAACCTACAAAGAACGATTCATGGACGCCAAGACTGGTTTTTTCTACCTGTTCTCGGTTGTGCTGCTGTATGCAGCCTTCCGGGTCATCACCGCCCGCAATCCGGTGCACGCCGTGCTGCACCTCATGCTTGCCTTCTCGCAGGCTTCGGGGCTGTGGCTGCTGCTCAAGGCAGAATTTCTGGCCATCGTGCTGGTGCTGGTGTACCTGGGCGCGGTCATGGTGCTGTTCCTGTTTGTGGTGATGATGCTGGACATCAACACCGACACCGTCCGGCGGGGTTTCTGGAAGCACTTTCCGGTGGCCGGGGCCATGGGTGCATTGATTGCGCTGGAAATGGCCGCCGTCCTGATGGGCGGCTTTCGCAGCGTTGAAGAACCCAAGGCGGTGGCAGACATGCTGGACGCCTCGGGCGCCGTCATGGAGTACTCCAACACGCTGGCACTGGGCCGCCTGATGTACACCGAATACCTGTACCCGGTGGAAATTGCAGCCGTGATCCTGCTGGTGGCCATGATTGCCGCCATTGCCCTGACGCTGCGCAAGCGCAAGGACAGCAAGGCCATCAGTCCGTCCAATCAGGTGCATGTGCGCGCTGCCGACCGTTTGCAGATGGTGTCGATGGGCGTCACGCAAAAACCCCTGCCTCCGGTGGCAGCAGTGCCGGCTGTTGAGGAGAAAAAGGCATGACGCTGAGTCTTGGACATTTCCTGTCGTTGGGGGCCATGCTGTTTTCGCTGGCAGTGATCGGCATTTTCCTGAACCGCAAGAACATCATCGTGCTGCTCATGGCCATCGAGCTGATGCTGCTGGGCGTCAACATGAATTTTGTCGCTTTCTCCCACTATCTGGGAGACATGCATGGCCAGGTTTTCGTGTTCTTCATCATGACTGTCGCCGCTGCCGAGGCCGCCATCGGGCTGGCCATTCTGGTCTTGCTGTTCCGCAACAACGCGAACATCAATGCAGACACCCTCGACACCCTGCGCGGGTAAGCCGCCGGACATGCAAGGTTTTCCCCCATGAGTCAAACCCTTTCCGCTTCCACCTTGCTGGCGGTGCCGCTGGCACCGCTGGCGGGCGCTCTGCTGGCCGGCATTTTCGGCACTGCCTTTGGTGGCAACGTGATTGGCCGGCGTGTCTCGCACACCTTGACCATCCTGGGCGTGTTCGTTGCATTCGTGCTGTCAGCACTGACGCTCCAGAGCGTTGCCATGGACGGCGCGCGCTTCAATGAAACGCTCTACACCTGGATGGTGGTGGGCGGGCTGAAGATGGAAGTGGGTTTCCTGATCGACAGCCTGACCGCCATGATGATGTGCGTGGTCACCTTCGTGTCGCTGATGGTGCACATCTACACCATGGGCTACATGGAAGAAGACGAAGGCTACAACCGCTTCTTTTCGTACATCTCGCTGTTCACCTTCTCCATGCTGATGCTGGTGATGAGCAACAACC
>JAGOCN010000210.1 GCA_017998735.1 Giesbergeria sp. | reverse complement strand
GCACAACGGCCAGACGGTGGAAATCGTCACCGCCAAGGAGGGCGGTCCGTCGCGCGACTGGCTCAACACCGACCTCGGTTACATGACCAGCCACCGGGGGCGCTCGAAGGTGCGCGCCTGGTTCAACGCGCAGGCCATGAACGAGACCATCGGCCGCGGCCGCGAAGCGGTGGAAAAACTGCTGCAGCGCGAAGGCAAGACGGCGGTGCGGCTGGAAGAGCTGGCCGGCCAGCTGGGCTTCAAGTCGGCCGATGCGCTGTTCGAGGTGGTCGGCAAGGACGAGTTTTCGCTGCGCAACATCGAGGCCGTGCTGCGCCCGCCCGAACCGGCGCCCGAACTGCACGGCGACGACCAGGTGGTGCTGAAAAAACCGCGCCACAACGACAAGGCCTCGCAGGGCGGCGTGCTGGTGGTGGGCATCGGCTCGCTGATGACGCAGCTTGCCAAATGCTGCAAGCCGGCGCCGCCCGACGCCATCGGCGGCTTTGTCACGCGCGGCAAGGGTGTGAGCGTGCACCGGGCCGATTGCAGCACCTTGCGCGAAATGGCGGCGCGCACCCCCGAGCGCGTGATTGCCGTGGACTGGGACGAACCCAAGGCGGCGCTGGGCATGGCGGTGTACCCGGTCGATGTCATCGTCCAAGGGTCTGACCGCCCCGGCCTGCTGCGCGACATGCTGGACGTGCTGGCCAAGGAAAAGGTCAATGTGATCGACCTGAAGACGCATTCGCTCAAAGGCAGCGCCTCGGTCAGCTTCACCGCCGAAGTGCCCAGTGCAGCGCGCCTGAACAAGGTGCTGGCCGTGGTGGCCGCCATCCCCGATGTGCGCATGGCACGGCGGCGTTGAAAGGCATTTTCCAAATTTTGCTGCAGTGCGCCAAAAGCGTGATTTTTTGCTGCTACAATTTCGTTCTCGGACAAACACAGGCGCGTAGCTCAGCTGGTTAGAGCACCACCTTGACATGGTGGGGGTCGTTGGTTCGAGTCCAATCGCGCCTACCAATTTTCTGCACACCAGGCAGAAAGCACAAGCCTTCTGAATGCAAGTTCAGAAGGCTTTTTTGTTGCCTTTTTCAGCCTGCAGCGCCCAGACTGCGCCAAAGGTGCCCTGCTGCCGCTCCAGGGTTATCCGGTGCAGCAAAGCAGGGCGAAAACCCTAGAATCTGTTGCAGCGCAATAAATGGGCCCTGTGCCCGAGGAAAAACCCACAGTGTCCGATTCCCAAAAAAATTCCGAGACGGCAAACGATGACGCTCCCGTGCCTGCAGCCAAGGCAGTGCAGCGCGTCATCAAAAAGTACCCCAACCGGCGCCTCTACGACACCGAGACATCGACCTACATCACATTGTCCGAGGTCAAGCAGTTCGTCATGGCCAGCCAGCCGCTGGTGGTACGCGATGCCAAGACCGGCGAAGACATCACGCGCAGCATCCTGCTGCAGATCCTGCTGGAAGAAGAAGCAGGCGGCGCGCCCATGTTCACCGAGGCGGTGCTGGCCAACCTGATCCGTTTCTATGGCCACACCATGCAGGGCTTCATGGGCAGCTATCTGGAGAAAAACGTGCAGGTGTTCACCGACATGCAGTCCAAGCTGACCGAGCAGTCGCAAAACCTGTCGCCTGAAATGTGGACCAAATACCTGCAGGGCCAGTCGCCGCTGGTGCAGGGTCTGATGGGCAGCTACGCCGAGCAGTCGCGCAGCGTGCTGGCGCAAATGCAGGAGCAGATGCAGAAGCAGACCGAACAGATGCTGGGCGTGCTGGGCCTCAAACGCTGACCCCTGCGGCCCCGGGCCCGGCCCAATGCTGGGACAATACGGGGATGATTGAAGTCCCACCCGCACCTCCCACCACCAAAATCCCCAAGGTCGGCTTTGTCAGCCTGGGCTGCCCCAAGGCCCTGACCGACTCCGAGCTGATCCTGACGCAGCTCAGCGCCGAGGGCTACCAGACCTCCAAAACCTTCGAGGGCGCCGACCTCGTCATCGTCAACACCTGCGGCTTCATCGACGACGCCGTGCGCGAAAGCCTGGACACGATTGGCGAAGCCCTGGCCGAAAACGGCAAGGTCATCGTCACCGGTTGCCTGGGCGCGCGCGCGGGCGATGGCGGCGGCAACCTGGTCAGGCAGATGCACCCCAGCGTGCTCGCCGTGACCGGCCCGCACGCCACGCAGGAAGTGATGGACGCGGTGCACCTGAACCTGCCCAAGCCGCACGACCCGTTCACCGACCTGGTGCCGGGCGCCTTTGGCATCGCCGGCATCAAGCTCACGCCGCGCCATTACGCTTACCTGAAGATCAGCGAAGGCTGCAACCACCGCTGCACCTTCTGCATCATCCCGTCGATGCGCGGCGACCTGGTGTCGCGCCCGGTGGGCGATGTGCTGGCCGAAGCCAAGGCGCTGTTTGCCGGCGGCGTGAAAGAGCTGCTGGTGATCAGCCAGGACACCTCGGCCTATGGCGTCGATGTGAAATACCGCACCGGCTTTTGGGATGGCAAGCCGGTCAAGACGCGCATGTTGGAGCTGGTGCAGACGTTGGGCGAAATTGCCAAGCCGTATGGCGCCTGGGTGCGCCTGCATTACGTGTACCCGTACCCCAGCGTGGACGCGGTCATTCCGCTGATGGCCGAGGGGCTGGTGCTGCCGTATTTGGACGTGCCGTTCCAGCACAGCCACCCCGATGTCCTGAAGCGCATGAAGCGCCCGGCCAGCGGCGAAAAGAACCTGGAACGCATCCAGCGCTGGCGCGAGGCCTGCCCCGACATCGTCATCCGCAGCACCTTCATTGCCGGCTTTCCGGGCGAAACCGAAGAAGAATTCCAGCACCTGCTCGACTTTCTGCGCGAGGCACAGATCGACCGCGCCGGCTGCTTTGCCTACAGCGATGTGAGCGGCGCCGTGGCCAACGAACTGCCCGGCATGCTGCCGCTGGCACTGCGCGAAGAGCGCCGCGCCCGCTTCATGGCGGTGGCCGAGGAGGTGTCGATTGCCAAGCTGCAGCGCCGCGTCGGCGCCACCATGCAGGTGCTGATCGATTCGGCGCCGGGCCTGGGTCGCAAGGGCGGCGTGGGCCGCAGCTACGCCGATGCGCCCGAGATTGACGGCACCGTGCAGCTGTTGCCGCCCGAGAAGGTCAGCAAGACCCTGAAAACGGGCGAGTTCACCAAGGCGCGCATTGTCGGTGTGCGCGGGCACGATCTGGTGGCGCAGCCGTTCTGAAGCGGATTTTCAGCCGCTGCCACCGGGGCAGCCAAGGCGCTGAACTGCAAAAAACATAGCTGCTGGCGCATGCTCTGCCTGGTTTCAAGGCATTTTTTGCTTTCAAACCCATGCAGGCTGTGCGCCAGCAGCTTCTTTTTTGATAGCGCTGGCAGCGGTTTCGGCACAAAAAAGGCTTCCCGAGGGAAGCCTTTTTTTGCCGGACTGCAGCGCGGCATGCCGGCGCTGCGTTCAGGTTCAATGCTGCGCAATCACACGCGCTTGCGGTATTCGCCGGTGCGGGTGTCGATTTCAATCTTGTCGCCTTGCGAGACAAACAGCGGCACCGGCACTTCAAAGCCGGTGGCAATCTTGGCAGGCTTGAGCACCTTGCCGGAGGTGTCGCCCTTGACCGCTGGCTCGGTCCAGGTGACTTCGCGGTCCACGCTGGTGGGCAGCTCGACGGAGATGGCCTTGCCGTCGTAGAACACGACTTCGACTTCCATGCCGTCTTCCAGGTAGTTCAGCGCATCGCCCATGTTCTCGGCTTCGACTTCGTACTGGTTGAACTCTTCGTCCATGCAGACGTACATCGGGTCGGCAAAGTAGGAATAGGTGCATTCCTTCTTGTCCAGCACGATCTGGTCCATCTTGTCGTCGGCCTTGAACACCACTTCGGTGTTGAAGTTGGCGATCAGGCTCTTGAGCTTCATGCGCACGGTGGCCGAGTTGCGGCCGCCACGCGAGTATTCGGTCTTGAGGACGACCATCGGGTCCTTGCCATGCATGACGACGTTGCCGACGCGGATTTCCTGAGCGATTTTCATTGCAGTTTGCCTGTGTTGAGGCCGCTCGATCGGCCGGCCGATGCCCTGGCGGGCCACCGGTGCCGGCGCAGGTTCCGCGGCGGTGGAGCACCCCTGGATTGGTGCGGCGCAGCAAAAGCCGGGCCGCCGGGGCGCAAAGCCCGGCATTTTAGCGTCGTTTGTGCACAAAGCCCAAAAGCTGCGCCGCCAGGTCGTCCTGTGCCAGCAGGCGTGCGCGGGCCGACCGGGTGCATTCGGCCCACGCTGCCAGCGTGTCGGCATCCAGCGCGGGCAGGGCGCCTGCCTGCAGTCCGTTCCAGACGGCATGGAACCTGCGCAGCGAGGCGGGGGCCTGCAGCCAGTCCAGAAACGCGTGCAGCTTGTCGTGGTGCGCCAGGTCGCTTTGCGGGTAGATCTGCCAGACCAGCGGCTGGCCCGCCCAGCGCGCGCGCACCAGCGAATCTTCCCCA
>JAGOCN010000209.1 GCA_017998735.1 Giesbergeria sp. | reverse complement strand
ATGCGCGCGCTGGGCGGCAACTGCACCGGCACGGCGGCAATGGCCTTGGACTGCTCTTCGCTCACGCCCAGCTTGACCATCAGGCGGCGCAGGAATTCGGTTTCCAGCTCGGGGTCGGCCGGGCGCGGCTGCCAGATGGTGCTGTCCTTGGTGCTGCTGCTGTAGACCTCGACCATGCCGCGGTGGCTGATGAAAATCTCGGTGCTTCCGTCGCCGGCGCGCTCCAGGCGGGTGCGAAACTTGTCGCGCTCGCCGGTGGAGTACAGCGAATCGAACACCTTGCCGATGGTGGCGCGCACGATGTCCTGCGGCAGCTTGGCGCGGTTTTCTGCCCAGTCGGTTTCCATGATGCCGACCTTGGCCTGGTCCATGGCCAGGGTGAAACCGTTTTGCAGCCAGAAGTCGCGCACCGGCTCCCACAGCTGGCCGGCCGGGCGCTGCACCACCAGCCAGCGCTGGTTGCCGTCGCGCTCGATGCGCACATCGCCCAGGCTGGTGCTGGCCGCGCTGCGCGTGCCGGACGGCTCTGCCGCCTGACCTGCCTGCAGGGCGTTGGCCGAGACCACACCGCCGGGCACGGCGTAGCGGGTTTCGCGGGTGAGCTGCTTGAGGTCGGGCGGCACCTCCAGCGTGGCGCCCTTGGAAGCGCTTTTGTAGTCGATCTTGTCGCTGTTGAGCGCCGAGCAGGCCGACAGGGCCAGGGTCAGGCCAAGCAGGCCCAGTCGTGCAGAGGTGGGGTTCACGCAAAAGTCCTTGGAAATGCTTGCAGGAGCTTGCAAAAAATGGGAGCCGGGCCGGGCCTGGAAGGTTGGATGGCGGACGGGCAGGGCGCAGCTGCGGAGGTGTTCAAAGCAGTCCGCTGGCGCGCAGCGCCGCTTCCACCGGGGCTTCACTGGCCTGCAGCATGCCTGTCATGGGCAGGCGCATGGCCGGCCCGCACAGGCCCATGCGGGCCATGGCCCACTTGACGGGAATCGGGTTGGCTTCAATGAACAGGTTCTTGTGCACCGGCATCAATTGGAACTGGATGTCCATGGCGCGGCGGATGTCGCCAGCCAGGGCGGCCACGCACAGCTCGTGCATCAAGCGCGGCGCCACGTTGGCGGTCACGCTGATGTTGCCGTGGCCACCGCAAAGCATCAAAGCGACGGCGGTCGGGTCGTCGCCCGAGTAGATGGCGAAATTTTTGGGCAGGTCGCGGATCAGCCACTGGGCACGCTCGATGTTGCCGGTGGCTTCCTTGATGCCGATGATGCCGGGCACCTGCGCCAGGCGCAGCACGGTGTCGTGCAGCATGTCTGCCACCGAGCGGCCGGGCACGTTGTACAGCACCATCGGCAGGTCGCCGGTGGCCTCGGCAATCGCCTTGAAGTGCTGGTACTGGCCCTCTTGCGTGGGCTTGTTGTAGTAGGGCACCACCTGCAGCTGACTGTCGGCGCCCACGGCGCGGGCAAATTTCGCCAGTTCGATGGCTTCCCTGGTCGAGTTGGCGCCGCAGCCGGCCATGATCGGCACGCGCCCCGCCGCCTGCTCGACGCTCACGCGGATGATTTCGCAGTGCTCCTCGACGTTCACCGTGGGCGACTCGCCGGTGGTGCCGACCACGCCGATGCAGTCGGTGCCTTCGGCCACATGCCAGTCGATCAGCTTGCGGAGCGTCGGGTAGTCCACGCTGCCGTCCTCGTGCATGGGGGTGACGAGGGCAACGGTGCTGCCGGTGAGGGGGGCGCTGGGAAGTGTCATGTCCGCGGTGGAAAACGGTAAACGGGCATTCTAACGAGAGCCGTCTGGCAACAGGTGGCGCGCCGGCTCGCCCGAAGAGCTGCCCTCGCGCACGGCCACGATGCGCTGTACGAAGCGCTCGGGTGCGCCCGCCGGAATGCCGGCGGGCAGAAAGCCGTCTTCGTAGGCCACCACGCGCAAACTGGCGCAGGCCCGCAGCAGCTCGCCGGGCTGCAACAGAAAGGCCGGCTGCGCGGGCCGGCCCACGGTTTCATTGCCGCTGGCAAAGGTTTCGTACAGCAGCACGCCGTCCGGCGCCACGCTGGCCACGATGCTGGGCAGCAGCGGGCGCCACAGGTAGTTGGTCACCACCACGGCGCCAAAGCTGCGCCCCTCCACCGGCCAGGGGCCGTGCTCGATGTCGGCGCACAGCGCCTCGCCCACGGCAGCGGCGGCCTCAATGGCTTCGGGCGCGCGGTCCACGCCCGTGACCGGGTGGCCGCGGGCGGCAAACCAGCGCAGGTGGCGGCCCTGGCCACTGGCCACGTCCAGCACCGGGGCGCCATCAGGCACCAGGTGCGACCAGCGCTGCACCCAGGCAGAGGGTTCTTCAAAGTTGTGCATTTCAGTGCTGCTTTCTTTCTTCTTGCTGCTTGGTTCTTGCTTCTTGCAATAAATTGCTATTTATTTGATAGCTGCTGGCGCAGTCTGGACAAGCGCTGCAGGCCAATTTGACTGTTATTTTGACCAAGGACTCAAAAACACGACCACAGCTGGTCGGCCAGCATCACCATGAACTCGGGACGCGTGTAGAGAGCAAACACCGCCAATGTGGCCAGCACGGCTACCGCGCGCGCAGCCCATGCCAGCATGCGGTGCTGGACAAGCGGAGCGGAAGGGGCGGCAGCGGAAAAATGTTGCATGTAGTTCAGGTGGCCAGTGAAGCCGGGCGGTGGATGGGGTGTTCCTTGACGGGAAGGTTGAGCAGCCCGGCCACCACGCCCAGCGCCACGGCCAGCACCCAGACCGCATCGTAGCTGCCGTTGCGGTCGTACAGGAAGCCGCCCAGCCACACCCCCAGAAAGCTGCCCAGCTGGTGGCTGAAAAACACCAGGCCGCCCAGCATCGACAAATGCTGCACGCCAAAAATCTGCGCCACCGTGGCGTTGGTCGGCGGCACGGTGGACAGCCACAGCACGCCCATGACCGCAGAGAACACATACACGCTGGCCGGCGACAGCGGCACCAGCAAAAACACCGTGATGACCCCGGCGCGTGCGAAATAGATGAACGACAGGATCGCCGGCTTGGCAATGCGCTGGCCCAGCACGCCGGCGGCATAGGTGCCAAACACGTTGAACAGGCCGATCAGCGCCAGCGCGTAGCTGGCCACCTGGGGCGACAGGCCGTGGTCCTTCAGGTAGCTCGGCAGGTGCACGCCGATGAACACCACCTGGAAACCGCAGACAAAATACCCGGCTGTCAGCAGCAAAAAGCTGCGGTGGCGCAATGCTTCGGCCAGCGCCTGGCGCACCGTCTGGCGCTGCGGCAAAAGCACACCGCCACTGGCAAGAGCGTGCGGCTCGCGCAGCCCCCAGGCCAGCGGCAGCACCAGCAGCACCAGCAGCGCCAGTGCCAGCAGCGCGTCCTGCCAGCCCAGGCGCGTGATCAGAAAACCCTCCAGCGGCACCATCAGAAACTGGCCGAACGACCCCGCTGCCGCCACCACCCCCATGGCCCACGAGCGCCGCTCGGGTGCAATCTGGCGCCCCAGCACACCGTAGATGACGGCGTAGGTGGTGCCGGCCTGCGCAGTGCCGATCAGCACGCCGGCGGTGAGCGCAAACAGCAAGGTGCTGGGCGACAGCGCCATGCCGGCCAGCCCCAGCGCGTACAGCAGCGCGCCCGCCAGCAGCACCCTGAAAGCGCCAAAGCGGTCGGCCACCATGCCGGCAAAAATGCCCATCACGCCCCAGGACAGGTTCTGCACCGCCAGTGCCAGCGCAAACGACTGGCGGCTCCAGCCCATGTCCTGCGTGATGGGCTGCAGCCACAGGCCAAAGCCGTGGCGAATGCCCATCGACAGGGTGACGATGGCCGCGCCGCAGGCCAGCACCTGGAGCATGGAGGGTTGTCTGGCTTCACTTTGCATGCTGGAAATGTAGCCAGCGCGGCTGCTTTGTGCCTGACGCCCGTGTGGCATCTGGCAGCGGCGCATGCCCTGCCGCGCTGCCAGACAACTGTTTTTATATCCAGCTTTTTGCAGGATGCCGCACTACAATTCGCCCCCATGGCAGTCAAATCCCCCCCCGCAGTGTCCCCTTCGCCCAAGCCTTCCCGCGCTGCCTCCGCCAGTCCGCCGGCCTATTCCGAAAGCTCGATCCGTGTGCTCAAGGGCCTGGAGCCGGTCAAGCAGCGCCCGGGCATGTACACCCGCACCGACAACCCGCTGCACATCGTCCAGGAAGTGCTGGACAACGCCGCCGACGAAGCGCTGGCGGGCCATGGCAAAAAGATCAAGGTCACGCTGCATGCCGATGGCTCGGTCGGCATTGATGACGACGGGCGCGGCATTCCCTTTGGCCTGCACCCGGAAGAAAACGCGCCGGTGGTCGAGCTGGTGTTCACCCGCCTGCACGCCGGCGGCAAGTTCGACAAGGGTTCGGGCGGGGCCTACAGTTTTTCCGGCGGCCTGCACGGCGTGGGCGTGTCGGTGACGAATGCGCTGTCGCACCGCATGGAAGTGGCCACGCACCGCGAAGGCCAGGTG
>JAGOCN010000208.1:1260-4502 GCA_017998735.1 Giesbergeria sp. | reverse complement strand
CGTGCGCCGGTCAGGATGCTGAGCACGCGCTGGTAGGTGCTGCTGGCCAGAAACTCGGCTTCCTCGTCGGTGGGCGCGGCAATCAGCGGCACGCCAATCGCCACATACGGTTTGGCCAGCGCAGCCGACGGCTTGAACAGCCGGCGGTACAGCTCGATGGCCTGCAGCAGCATGCGCGGCGCAAAGTGCGAGGCAAAGGCATACGGCAAACCCCGCTCGGCCGCCAGCTGCGCGGAAAACAGGCTGGACCCCAGCAGCCAGATCGGCACATTGGTATTGGCGCCGGGCGTGGCCACCAGGCGCTGGCCCGGCTGCACAGGACCCAGCAGGCGCTGCAGCTCGGCGACATCGCGCGGAAAGTCGTCTGCCGACTCCATCCGGTCGCGGCGCAAGGCGCGCATGGTCAGCGGGTCGGTGCCGGGGGCGCGGCCCAACCCTAAGTCGATGCGGTCCGGGTACAGCTCGGCCAGCGTGCCAAAGGCCTCGGCCACCACCAGCGGTGCGTGGTTGGGCAGCATCACACCGCCCGAGCCGACGCGGATGCGCTGCGTGCTGGCCGCCAGCTGGCCCACCAGCACGGCGGTGGCAGAACTGGCAATGCCGGTCATGTTGTGGTGCTCGGCCACCCAGTAGCGCTTGAAGTCCAGGGATTCGGCATGCCGCGCAGTGCGCAGCGCAATCTGCAGCGCCTCGGCCACGGTGCCGCCGTCGCGCACTGCCACCAGGTCGAGCATGGACAGGGCCGGGGTTTTCACAGGCGTGGAGGAAGCAGAGGTAGAAGTGGAAGTCATGCAACCATTGTGCGGTGCCTGCCAAAGCAGGGCTGTCACGGGCGGACTATTGGCCAGCGGTGCAGTACGGGTTTTCCCTGATTCGGGCGGCAGTGCGTGGCCTGAGAAGGGTTTGCCCAGGTTTACAGTGTTTTTGGCCTCCAGCGCAATACCAGCCTGCGTGAGCAGCTATTGATTTAATAGCTTTCTTGCCAAGCTGTGCGGCACAGTGTTCAGGGGAATCCCGGTCTGAAAGCGGGGTCTGTGTGCAGGGCAGGCAGCGTGGCTGTTTCCAGCGCCGTCGGCTCTCACCTCCGCCCTCTCTCAGAGGGAGAGGAAGTGAAACCGGGAGTGCATCCTGCGTTCGAAGGCAGCAAAAACAGCGCAGAAAAGGAAAAAAGGGGCGGAAAGCAGCAGGAGTCGAACCTACCAAGGAGCGGCTGACGCCCCTTACCGGGTTTGAAGCCCGGGCACACCACCGGGTGCATTTGCCTTCCTGGAATCCCACCCGCGCAGGGTGCGCGGGCAGCGGGGCATTCTACTGTGGGGGTGCCGTGCGGACGGTTTGCAAACCCCGTTGTCGCTGGCGTTTGGGCTGGCGCCGGGCGCTGCCTGCCATTGCGCATCAGGCCGCAGCAGGTGCCCGCCCGGCACGCGGCGGGTGTAACCGATGCGGTTGAAGAACTCCAGAATCTGGATGGCGCGCTTGCGGCCCAGGCCGGTGGCGTCCCTGAAGGCATGGGCTTCGACGGCAGCAGCAGCTGCGCCGCCCTCAACGCCTGCACTGCTCCCGCCGTCCATGCCGTCCATGCCTTGCTTATCTTCCGCACCTTCCACGCTTTCATCGGCTGCAGCCTGCGCGGCCAGCGTGCGCAGCAGCGCGGCCAGCGCGTCCATGGCTGGCGCGGCATAAAACAGGTCCTTCACCGGCTGGAACACCAGCCCCTGGCGCGCCAGTTTGCGCAGCAGCTGGCGCACCGGCTCTTCGCCCGCCTGGGTGTCCCGCGCCAGGTCGCGCACCCACGGCGGGTCAAAGTGGCCAGCCTGCAGCGCGGGCAGCAGCTGCTGCGCTAGGCACTCTTCGGCGCTGGAGAGTTGCACGCGGTGTCCGGGCAGGTGCAGCCACGCGCCCGACTGCGCCAGGCTGCCGTCCTGCAGCAGTGCGTCCAGCAGACCGCGCCAGAGCGCATCGTGTGCCGTGCCCTGCTGCAGGCCGGGCAGGGCCATGCGGCGCAGGCGCGCGGCATTCACGCCCGGTTCGTCGCCGCTTTGGGTGTGAAAGCGCTGCAGGCCGTCGAGCACCTGCGCACGCAGCAATTGCCAGCGCGCCGCACTGAGCAACAGCACATCGCCGTGGCCCAGCGGCACTTGCAGCGTGCCCTCCGGCAGGTCGCCGGACTGCAGCAGTCGGCCCGCCAGGCGCACCAGCTGCGACTGCGCAATGCCATGCGGCGCCTGCGCCAGCACGGCGCTGGCGTCGCCCTGCTGGGCCAGCCTTTCCAGCGCGTCCAGCGCCTGCATGCGTTCGCTGCTGCGGCGCTTGCGCGCCGGTGCAAACGGGTCCAGCACCGTGCCGCCGCCCACCGTGCGGCTGGCCTGCGCGTTGCGCACGATCAGCCGGTCGCCCGGCAGGGTGTGCACGGCGCTGTCCAGCACCAGCTGGGCGCGCACTTCGCTGCCGGGTTCGATGCGCGTGCCTTCCAGCAGCGCCACATGCGCGGTGTGGTGGCCGGTGCCCAGGTGCACATGCACCGGTGTCCACTGCGCCATGCGCGGGGCGTCCGGCAGCAGGCGCAGGCGCACGTCGATGCGAATGCTTGCGTGCAGCACGCGGGCGTCGGCAATCCAGTCACCCCGGTGGATGGCGTCCTTGCCAATGCCCGCCAGATTGAGCGCGCAGCGCTGGCCGGCCACGCCCTGGGCGCTGGCCTGGTTTTGTGCATGGATGCTGCGCACGCGCACCGGCTGCCCGCTGGCCGAATGCACCAGGCTGTCGCCCACGTTGACCTGGCCGCCAAACACCGTGCCGGTGACCACCGTGCCCTGGCCGGGCAGGGTGAAAACGCGGTCCACCGCCAGCCGGAACAGGCCGCCCTGCGTGTGTGCCGGCTGGCTGTGCGCCATGTTGTGCAGGTGCGTGCGCAGGGCCGCCACGCCCGCGTCGCCTGCCTGTGTGGCCGCGGTGGCAAACACCGGCGCACCGGCCAGCACCGTGGGCGCCAGCAGCGCGGCGATGTCGGCGCGCACCTGTGCCAGCCGCTCGGGCGCCGCGCGGTCGCTTTTGGTCAGCGCCACGCTGGCGCGGCGCACGCCCAGCAGCAGCACGATGTCCAGGTGCTCGCGGGTCTGCGGCATCACGCCATCGTCCGCCGCCACCACCAGCAGGGCGTGGTCGATGCCGACCGCGC
This sequence comes from Giesbergeria sp., assembly GCA_017998735.1. Classification (GTDB taxonomy): domain Bacteria; phylum Pseudomonadota; class Gammaproteobacteria; order Burkholderiales; family Burkholderiaceae_C; genus Simplicispira. The sequence goes on along the minus strand of JAGOCN010000208.1, from coordinate 1,324 downwards.
CGGCCGCCATGGTGTGGACAAACTTTTCGTGCCCCGGCACGTCGATGATGCCCAGCACCCCGCC
>JAGOCN010000208.1:0-1160 GCA_017998735.1 Giesbergeria sp. | reverse complement strand
GTTTCCAGCCGCTGGAGCTGGCGGCCCACCTGCTGGACACTGGCAGGCGCCATGCGCAGGCCGTGGCTGGGCAGCGACTCGACCGGCAGCGCGCCGCTGCCAATCTGGCTGCTGAGCGCTGCGCTGCTGACTGCAAAGGCGCTGCCGACAGCTTCTTGCACCAGCGGCGCCAGCACCCCGGCCTGCGACTGCATGTCGGCGGCCGGGCGGGTGAACAGGCGCAGCGTGGTCAGGCGCTCGCCCAGCTGGTCGGGCGACAGGTACAGGCGCAGCACAGGTTCCAGCGCGGCCAGGGTGAGCTTGCCGACGCGCAGCGCCCGCTTGAGCGGATTGGCCTTGATCTGGGCAATCAAATCCTTGCGGCCCACGATCAGCCCGGCCTGCGGGCCACCCAGCAGCTTGTCGCCGCTGAAGGTGACCAGGTCGGCGCCGGCGGCCACGGTCTCGCGCACCGTCACTTCGTACAGCAGGCCCCACTGGCGCAGGTCCACCAGCGTGCCGCTGCCCAGGTCCACCACCAGCGGCAGGCCATGGGCATGGGCGATGGACGCCACCGCGCTGTCGGGCACGCTTTTGGTGAACCCGGTGACCGCGTAGTTGCTGCAGTGCACCTTCATCAACAGGGCGGTGTGCTCGCCCACGGCGCTGTCGTAGTCGCGCGGATGGGTGCGGTTGGTGGTGCCGACTTCGACCAGCCGTGCGCCGGCGCGGGTCATCACGTCGGGAATGCGAAAGGCGCCGCCAATCTCCACCAGCTCGCCGCGCGAAACAATCACTTCCTTGCCCGCCGCCAGGCTGCCCAGTGCCAGCAGCACGGCGGCTGCATTGTTGTTCACTACGGTGGCGGCTTCGGCGCCGGTCAGTTCGCACAGCAGCGCTTCCACCAGGTCGTCGCGGTCGCCGCGCCCGCCGGTGGCCAGGTCGTATTCCAGGTTCACCGGCGCGGCCATGGCCTGCACCACCGATGCAACGGCTTCGGGCGGCAGCAGGGCGCGCCCCAGGTTGGTGTGCAGCACCGTGCCGCTCAGGTTGAACACCGTGCGCAGCCGGGGCGCAAAGCGCTGCGCCAGCACGGCCTGCACCGCCTGAACGATGGTGTCCGGTGCCAGGCGCGTGGCATCAAAATCCACGCCCTCGGCACGCACTGCACCGCGCAGCCC
>JAGOCN010000006.1 GCA_017998735.1 Giesbergeria sp. | reverse complement strand
TGGGCCGCATCCGATACCTGGGCGTGATCCTGTACGACGCCGACCGCATCCAGGAAGCGGCCAGCGTGCCGGACGACAAGGACCTGTACCAGGCGCAGCTGGACATCTTCCTGGACCCGAACGACCCGGAGGTGATTGCGCAGGCGCGCCGCGACGGCATTCCCGAAGCCTGGCTGGAAGGCGCGCGCAAGAGCCCGGTTTACAAGATGGCGGTGGACTGGAAGGTGGCGCTGCCGCTGCACCCCGAATACCGCACGCTGCCGATGGTCTGGTATGTGCCGCCGCTCTCGCCCATCACCTCGGCGGCCAACGCCGGCAAGATCGGCATCAACGGCGAGCTGCCCGACATTTCGCAGATGCGCATTCCGGTGCAGTACCTGGCCAACCTGCTGACCGCCGGCGACACCGCCCCCGTGCTGCGCGCCCTGGAACGCATGATGGCGATGCGCGCCTACCAGCGCAGCAAGCACGTGGACAACGAGCAGAACCTGGCGGTGCTGGCGCAGGCCGGCCTCACGGTGGCGCAGGTCGAGGACATGTACCACACCATGGCGATTGCCAATTACGAAGACCGCTTCGTCATCCCGACCACGCACCGCGAGTACGCAGAAAACGCCTTTGACGTGCGCGGCGGCTGCGGCTTCACGTTCGGCAACGGCTGCTCGGAAGGCACCAGCGAAGTCAGCCTGTTTGGTGGCAGCAAGAAGCGCACCATCCCTATCAAGATGGAGGTGTAAGCCATGGCACTGTTCAACCAGATTCCCCAGGCCAGCAAAAGCCTGCGCGTGCTCGCGCTGCTGCTGGGCTACCCGGACGCCGAGCTGCGCGCCCACCTGAGCGAACTGCGCGCGGCGCTGCATGCAGAGCGCGCGCTGTCGGCATCGCGCCTGACCGAACTCGACGCCCTGATTGCCACGCTTGGCCGCAAGGCGGTGCTGGAGGTCGAGTCCGACTATGTCGAGATGTTTGACCGGGGGCGCGCCACTTCGCTGCACCTGTTCGAGCATGTGCATGGCGATTCGCGCGACCGCGGGCCGGCCATGATCGACCTGACCAAGACCTACGAGCAGGCCGGGCTGTTTCTGGGCGAGAACGAAATGCCCGATTTCGTGCCGGTGGTGCTGGAGTTCACCTCCACGCTGCAGCCGCGCCAGGCGCGCGAGTTCCTGGGCGAGATGGCGCACATCTTCAACGCCATCTTTGCCGCCCTGCAAAAGCGCGAAAGCCCGTACGCCTGCGTGCTGGGCGCGCTGCTGGAGCTGGCCGGCGAAAAGGCCTCGCCGGTCGAAGTGGTGGCCGACGAGCCCATCGACGCCATCTGGGAGGAGCCGGTCGTGTTTGACGGCTGCTCGTCCAAAGGCCAGTCGCGCCCCGACCAGGCGCAACCCATCCACATCGTGCCCCGTGCTGCGCGTGCAGCCGGTTTTTCCACAGGAGCACAGCCATGACTTCCCTGCACGGTTTCCTTTTCGGGGTCTATCCCTACATCTGTCTGACGGTGTTTCTGCTGGGCAGCCTGCTGCGCTTTGACCGCGACCAGTACACCTGGAAAAGCGACTCATCGCAGTTGCTGCGCACGGGGTTGCTGCGCTGGGGCAGCAACCTGTTTCACGTCGGCATCATTTTCCTGTTCTTCGGCCACTTGATCGGCCTGCTGGCGCCGCATGCCTTCTACGCCGGTTTCATGGAGGCGTCGTTCAAGCAGCGCGTGGCCATCTATTCGGGCGGCTTCTTTGGCGTGCTGTGCTTCATCGGCCTGTCGATGCTGATCTATCGCCGCATGTTTGACGAGCGCATCCGCTACACCAGCCACAAGACCGATCTGGCGATCCTGCTCATCCTGTGGGTGCAACTGGTGGTGGGGCTGATCACGCTGCCCTTTTCCTGGGCGCACTCTGACGGTGCCGTGATGCTGATCCTGGCCGACTGGGCACAACGCATCCTGACGCTGCGCACGGTGGACACAGCAGTGTTTGCCGCGCTGCCTTGGCCTTTCCTGTTTCACATCGTGTTTGGCATGACGATCTTCCTGCTGTTCCCGTTCAGCCGTCTGGTACACGTGTGGAGCGGTTTTGCCTCGGTCGGCTACCTGCTGCGTCCCTACCAGGTGGTACGCAGCCGCCGCCTGGACGTGGGCAAGACCACCACGCGCACTTCACCTGCCCCGCGCCAACCCGTTCACAGCAGTGACCGCCCGGTGACACACACTGCTCCGCGCCCGGCCGGCCAGCCCGGTGTGGCAGCCGTTCGCAGCGCCCAGTCGAAGGAGAAATTCTGATGTTTCAATCCACGCTCCTTTCGGAGCGAATTTGGAAGAGGTTGCCCCTCTATCAAATAAATCCTATCCCCCTAGAGGGGAAGGTTTCAAACCGGAGTCAAATTTGATGAACACTCTTGCTACCACTGCTGCTTCTTCTTCAGTGGCCCCGACAACCGGCTGCGGCAGCGGCGGCTGTGGCTGCAGCAGCGCCAGTGCCAGTGCCAATGCCGCCGCTGCCAGCCTGAGCGCTGCCGGTGCTGCCCTGCTGTCCGCTCCGCAAGCATTGCCCACCGCCCGCATCAACGGCATGGCCCTGCACCCCGCAGGCCAGCGCCCGCTGGAGGACGAGCTGCGCGAACGCGCTTATGCCGAACTGCTGCGCCAGCGCGCCGTGGCGCAGGGTCTGCTGGCGCCGCATGACGGCGACCTGGCCCCCGAGCCGAGTGAAGCCGATCGCCAGGTGCTGGAGGCCATGGTTGAAGCCGAGGTCCACAGCCCCGAACCGCACGAGGACGAGTGCCAGCGCTACTACCAAGCGCACACTGCGCAGCTCACCGTCGGGCAGGCGCTGCATGTGCGTCACATTTTGTTTGCCGTCACGCCCGGCATCAACGTGCAGGCGCTGGCCGTGCATGCAGAAAAGGCGTTGCTGGAGCTGACCCACAAGGACACGCCGCCAGAGCGCTTTGCCCAGCTGGCAGGTGAGCTGTCGAATTGCCCCACCAGCACGCAGGGTGGCGACCTGGGCTGGATCGGCCCAGACGACTGCGCGCCCGAGCTGACCAAAGAGCTGTTCCACCAGTCGCACCACCAAGGCGGCATCGGCATCCACCCGATGCTGGTGCACAGCCGTTTCGGTTTCCACATCGTCGATGTGCTGGAGCGCCGCGCCGGCACCGTGCCCGCCTACGCCCAGGTGCAGGAGCGCATAGCGCGCCAGCTGGCCATGCAGTCGCGTGGCCGCGCCCTGCACCAGTACATGGCGCTGCTGGCCGGCGACGCCGAGCTGGAACACCTCGCCCTGCAAGCCGCCGATTCGCCGCTGGTGCAGTAGCAGGCAGCAGCTGTATGGACCACCCGCTGTTTCCTGCCAACACCGACGCTGCCGAACTGCTGGTGAAGCTGCGCAGCTTCAAGTCCGACTACTTTCCGCTGCACCAGCAGCGCTTTCAGGACCTGGTGGCGCAGGGCCAGCACCCGAAGACGCTGTTCATTGGCTGCTCGGACTCGCGCCTGGTGCCCTACACGCTGACCGGCACCGGGCCGGGCGAGCTGTTTCTGGTGCGCAACGTCGGTGCCTTCGTGCCGCCCTACGACGGCTCGCAAGGCCACCACGGCACGGCGGCGGCCATCGAGTTTGCCGTGCTGAACCTGGAAATCAGCCGCATCATCGTTTGCGGCCACAGCCACTGCGGCGCCATCAAGGCGCTGTACGAGGAAGTGCCCGCCGAGGCACACAACCTGCAGCGCTGGCTGGACCTGGGGCGGGACGCCGTGCTGCCGGTGCAGCCCTGCCCCGAAGCGCTGCGCCGCACCGAGCAGCGCGCCGTGGTGCTGCAGCTGGGCCGGTTGATGGAGTTTCCGATGGTGCGCAGCCGCGTGCTGGCCGGCAAGATCAGCCTGCACGGCTGGCACTATGTCATCGAGGACGGCGAGGTGAACGTGTTTGACGTGGCCACCGGCCATTTTGTTGCCGCGTCGGCCACCACCCACAGCAGTGCCGACCCGTGCGCCGCGCCGTATGTGGAGCACGACGGGCAGATCCTCTGCGACTGACAAAGCGCCTGTCGGTCAGGGCACGGATGTTCATACCTTGACCGGGTTGCATTGCGTCTGTGCAAAACATGCAAAGCGTGTGGTTCTGCTGGGTTTGCTATTAAAAAAGGAGCTGCTGGCGCAAGCTGCACATGCGCTGGAGGCACTTTTTGCCAAAATAATCCATTTTGTGGTCAAGGCTGGGTCAGTCCGGTGTCCAGCCTTTCAACCGTTCAACCGTTCAACCGTTCAACCGTTCAACCGTTCAGCCAGCCAGCCAGAAACCGCTCCAGCCGGTGGCTGACAAAACCGCCCCTGCCTTCAGGCCGGGTTCTGTTCCTGCGGCTGCAAAGGCGCACGCGTGCCAAAGATGCCGCTGCCCACCCGCACCAGCGTGCTGCCGGCCGCCACGGCCGCTTCCAGGTCGGCGGTCATGCCCAGCGACAAGGTGTCGAACTGCTCCAGCCCGGCGCCGCCGGTCGCAAGAATCTGGTCAAACACTGCCCTGGCGCGCAGGTGCAGTGCCTTTTGCGCTTCAAATTCAGCAGCGTATTCCGGAACGCTCATCACTCCGCGCAGCACCAGGCGCGGCAGCTGCGCCACCGCCAGGGCCAGTGCCTGTGCGGCTTCGGGCGGCACGCCGGACTTGTTGGCGCCGCCATCGACATTGAGCTGGATGCACACCTGCAGCGGTGCCAGGTGCGCCGGGCGCTGGGCCGACAGGCGCTCGGCAATCTTCAGGCGGTCGATGGTGTGCATCCAGTCGAACTGTTCGGCCACCAGGCGCGTCTTGTTGCTTTGCACCGGGCCGATGCAGTGCCACTCCAGCCCGGCCACGCCGCGCGCCTGCAGCAGGGCCATTTTTTCTACCGCTTCCTGAAGGTAGTTTTCGCCAAACGCCACCTGCCCGGCAGCGGCCGCCTGCTGCACCGCGTCCGGCCCGAAAGTCTTGGACACCGCCAGCAGCTGCGCTGCACCCGCAGGGCGCCCGGCCTGGGTGCAGGCATGCAACAAACGTTGTTGCACAGTTTGTAAATTGTTAGCAATCGTAGTCATAATGGCCGCCAAACGTAGCAAATGTGAGAGAGAAAGACGAAGCCGTGGACATCACCCAACTGCTGGCCTTCAGCGTCAAGAACAAGGCATCCGACCTGCACCTGTCTGCCGGCCTGCCGCCGATGATCCGGGTGCATGGCGATGTGCGGCGCATCAACGTCGATGCGCTGGACCACAAGACCGTGCACTCCATGGTGTACGACATCATGAGCGACACCCAGCGCAAGGCCTTTGAAGAGTTTCTGGAAGTCGATTTCTCTTTTGAGATCGAAGGGCTGGCGCGCTTTCGCGTCAATGCCTTCAACCAGAACCGGGGCGCGGCGGCGGTGTTCCGCACCATCCCGAGCAAGATTCTCACGCTCGAGCAGCTCAACGCACCGAAGATTTTTGCCGACCTGGCGCTCAAGCCGCGCGGGCTGGTGCTGGTGACCGGGCCAACCGGCTCGGGCAAGTCGACCACGCTGGCGGCCATGGTCAACTTTCTGAACGAAACCGAGTACGGCCACATCCTGACCGTGGAAGACCCGATCGAGTTTGTGCACGAATCGAAAAAATGCCTGGTCAACCAGCGCGAGGTCGGGCCGATGACGCTGAGCTTTGCCGCCGCGCTGAAATCGGCGCTGCGCGAAGACCCGGACGCCATCCTGGTGGGCGAAATGCGCGACCTGGAAACCATCCGCCTGGCCATGACAGCGGCCGAAACCGGCCACCTGGTGTTTGGCACATTGCACACCTCCAGCGCCGCCAAGACCATCGACCGGATCATCGACGTGTTTCCGGCGGAAGAAAAAGAGATGGTGCGTTCCATGCTGTCGGAGTCGCTGCAGGCGGTGGTGTCGCAGACGCTGTGCAAGGTCAAGGACGGCTCGGGCCGCGTGGCGGCGCACGAGATCATGCTCGGCACCAGCGCCATCCGCAACCTGATCCGCGAGGCCAAGGTGGCGCAGATGTACTCGACCATTCAGACCAGCAACAGCGTTGGCATGCAGACGCTGGACCAGAACCTGACCGATCTGGTGCGGCGCAACATCATCAGCGCGGCCGAAGCACGCAGCAAGGCCAAGATTCCGGACAACTTTCCTGGCTGATGCAGCAGCCCCCCTTGCCTTGCCTGTTTCTGTATCCTGTGGTTCCCCCGCCGCCGAGCTGACCCCGGCTGCCGACGCTGCTGCCGGGGTTTTCTGGAGATTCCATGAAAGGCATTCTCGGTTTGTTGCGCCGTGCGGCGCCAGGCACCCGGGCACAGGAGGGCGCAAGCGATTCGTCGGCCTTTTTCTCCAGCGCCTTTGCCCAGCACGATGCCGGCAACGCTCCCCTGGTGCCATGGGAGGCACGCGCTGTGGAAATCGGCGCAGAAGCCCTGTCCCCCCGGCGCGGCAGCGCGCTGCTGCAGCAGCTGTGGTCCAAAGACAAGTACATGGCGCAGCTGGGCGAAGCAGGGCTGTGCCGGCTGGAGCCTTTCTTCGCCTTTGCAAGGCTCGGCTCCAACCGCGACCTGGTCCGGCAAAACGAATATGGCAACTTCATGGTGGTGCTGCTGTCAGGGGCCGTCAGCATCGACCGCCTGCAGACCTGGGGCGAGGTGCTGCGGCTGGCAGAGGCGCATCCGGGCGACATTCTGGGCGAGATGTCGCTGCTCGACAGCGGCAACCGGCTTTCTTCCTGCACCACGCTGGGTCCCTGCAGCGTGGCGGTGCTGAGCGCCGAAGCCCTGGACGAGATGGTGACCAAAGACCCGGCGCTGGCCGCCAACCTGGTGGCGCTGCTGGCGCGCAAGCTCTCGCTGCGCCTGCGCGCCGTCAGTGCCCGCCTGAGCCAGCGCCCCAATTGAGGGCACGCCTGCCATTTCCACCGCCATTTTCTGGCCACATGCCATGCCGCAGCATGCCAGGCACAGACACCACAACAGCAGCAACAGCAACAGCAACAGCAACAGCCACAGCAACAGCAGTGCAGCAACCCGCTGCAAGGAACGCTCATGGAACGCGATCAGGCCAGTAAATTCATCAACGACCTGCTGAGGCTGATGGTCAGCAGAAGCGGCAGCGACCTGTTCATCACGGCAGAGTTTCCGCCTGCCATCAAGGTCGATGGCGCGGTCACCAAGGTCTCGCCCCAGCCGCTCTCGCCCATGCACACGCTGGCGCTGGCGCGCTCGATCATGAGCGACAAGCAGGCAGCCGAGTTCGAGCGCACCAAGGAGTGCAACTTCGCCATCTCGCCCGCCGGGGTGGGGCGCTTTCGGGTCAATGCCTTCATCCAGCAGGGGCGCGTCGGCATGGTGCTGCGGGTGATTCCGCTCACATTGCCGACCATCGACGGCCTGAACGTGCCGCAGGTGCTCAAGGAAGTGACCATGGCCAAGCGCGGCCTGTGCATTCTGGTGGGCGCCACCGGCTCGGGCAAGTCGACCACGCTGGCGGCCATGGTGGACTGGCGCAACGAACATTCCTTTGGCCACATCATCACGGTGGAAGACCCGGTGGAATTCGTGCACCCGCACAAGAACTGCGTGGTCACGCAGCGCGAAGTGGGCCTGGACACCGACAGCTGGGAGGCAGCGCTGAAAAACACCCTGCGCCAGGCGCCCGACGTGATCCTGATGGGCGAGATCCGCGACCGCGAAACCATGGAGCACGCGATTGCGTTTTCAGAAACCGGCCACCTGTGCATGGCCACGCTGCACGCCAACAGCGCCAACCAGGCGCTCGACCGGATCATCAACTTCTTTCCCGAAGAGCGCCGTGCGCAGCTGCTGATGGACGTGTCGCTGAACCTGCGCGCGCTGGTCTCGCAGCGCCTGATCCCGAAACAGGACGGCAAGGGCCGCGCCGCGGCGGTCGAGGTGCTGCTGAACACGCCGCTGATCTCCGACCTGATCTTCAAGGGCGAGGTCTCCGAGATCAAGGAGATCATGAAAAAAAGCCGCAACCTCGGCATGCAGACCTTTGACCAGGCCTTGTTCGACCTGTTCGAGGCGCATGTCATCACGTATGAAGACGCGCTGCGCAACGCCGACTCGATGAACGACCTGCGCCTGCAGATCAAGCTCTCCAGCGAACGCGGCAAGAGCAGCGACCTGTCCGCCGGCACCGAGCACTTCGCCATCGTCTGACGGCTGCGACCGGGGCTGCGGCCGGGGCACGGCAAAGGCGCTGCGGCGTACAGTGGCGCCTTTGCCTTTTTCAGGAGGTGCACCGCGCCATGAACACCCCAGCTTCCACTCCCCCAGCCGCTGCTCCAGCCGCTCCTGCACCCGCTGACCACGCCGCCACCGCAGACGCCGGCAAGGCAAAGGCCGCTGCACCGCAAAAAGTCGCTTTCCTGGGCCTGGGCGTCATGGGCGCGCCCATGGCTGCCCACCTGGCGCGCGCCGGGCACCAGGTCACGGTGTACAACCGCACTACCGCAAAATCCATGGCATGGTGTGCACAGCACGCAAGCGCCGGGGCCGTAAAACACGCGGAAACCCCGCGCCTGGCAGCCCATGGCGCGGCGCTGGTGTTTTGCTGCGTCGGCAACGACGACGACCTGCGCTCGGTCACGCTGGGCGCGGACGGCGCCTTTGCCGGCATGGAGCCGGGCGCCGTCTTTGTGGACCACACCACCGCTTCGGCCGAAGTGGCGCGCGAACTGCACAGGGCGGCGCGCACGCTGGGGCTGCATTTTGTCGATGCGCCGGTTTCAGGCGGGCAGGCAGGGGCGCAAAACGGCCAGCTGACGGTGCTGTGCGGTGGCGACCCGGCCGCCTTTGCGGTGGCCGCGCCGGTGCTGCAAGCCTATGCCCGTGCCTGCACCTTGCTGGGCGGCAGCGGCGCCGGCCAGCTGGCCAAGATGGTCAACCAGATCTGCGTGGTCGGCCTGCTGCAGGGCCTGGCCGAAGGGCTGGCCTTTGGCGAAAAAGCCGGGCTGGACATGGCGCAGGTGCTGGGCGCCATTGGCCAGGGCGCAGCGCAAAGCTGGCAGATGCAGCAGCGCGGCCCGACCATGCTGGCCAGTCAGTTCGATCTGGGCTTTGCCGTGGACCTGATGCGCAAGGACCTGGGCCTGGTGCTGGACGAAGCGCGCCACAACGGCGCCCAGCTGCCGGTCACCGCGCTGGTGGACCAGTTTTATGCCGACCTGCAGCGCATGGGCGGCCAGCGCTGGGACACCTCCAGCCTGGTTCAGCGTTTGCGCTGAGCGGGACCAGCGGCACGAAGCAGGTGTTTTTTGCTATTGAAAAAGGAGCTGCTGGCGCAGGCTGGGCATGGGCTGGAGGCAGTTTTTGCCTGTAATCCGGGTCTGCCGAAGACAGGACGCCGGCCCTGTGCCCTGCCAGCCAGCCAGCCAGCCAGAAACTGCCTCAGCGCAGCGGGCTGGTGGTCACCGGGCTGGTGACCACGCCGCTGTTCTGCGGCGCAGCCGGTGCTGCCGGGGGCAGTGGCGCCAGCGGCACCGGCACCACGGCGCCGGGCGTGGCCGGCGGAGCCGAAGCGGAGGACGGCGCTGGCGCGGCATCGCTGCTGACCGGGGCCGGGCGCGGGGCGCTCAGGCGCACCAGCTCTTCTTCGCTCAGCATTTCAAACACCCGCACCACCTTGCGCACGCCATCGACGCCGCGTGCAATGGAGGTGGCGCGGCGCGCTTCGCGCTCGCTCACCGTGCCCATCAGGTAGACCACGCCGCGCTCGGTCACCACCTTGAAAGAGCTGGCCGCAATGTCCTTGGCGTCCAGCAGACTGGCGCGCACCTTGCCGGTGATGAAGGTGTCGTTGGAGCGCTGCGGCAGCGATGTCTTGGGCGCCACCACCAGTTCGTTGACCAGCGAGCGCACATTGCCCGACGCCTTCACGATGCCCTCGACGGTGGAAATCAGGTCGGCGCGCGGCACCTCGCCGGTCAGCAGCACCACGCGGTTGTAGCTGGTGACGTTGACATGCAGCTGGTCGCCAAGCTCGTTGTAGATGCGGTTGACTGCACGCAGCTCGGTGCCTTCGTCCTCGACCTGCACGCCGGCGGTGCGCCGGTCGGCCACCATCAGGCTGCCCACGGCCACGCCGCCCACCACCAGCGGAAAGCACCCCGCCAGGCCGGTGCCCAGGGCGGCAGCGGCCAGCAGCGCGCAGGCGGCACGCGCCGCAGGGCTGCGCCCGGAGGCTGTGGGCAGGGCATGTTCACGGGGGCTGAAACCAAAACTCATCACGGGTTCTCCTGTTCACCAAACAATTGCGCGTCCACGCCGTCGCACAGGCAGTGCAGCACCAGGCCGTGCACTTCGCGCACGCGCGCCGCCCGGTCGTGCGGCACGCACAGCAGCACGTCGGTTTCGCGCACCAGCGCCGCCAGCGCGCCGCCGCTGCGCCCGCCCAGCAGCACCACCGTCATGTCGCGTTCGTGCGCGGCCTGCACGGCGGCCAGCAGGCCCACGTCCTGGCCCTGCACCGACACCACCAGCAGCAGGTCGCCCGCCTGGCCCAGTGCGCGCACCTGGCGCGCCAGCGGCTGGGCGGCATCGGGACTGCCGCTGAGGGGGTGGTGGCTGGTGCTGCCGGGCAGGGGCGCGGCCAGGGCGGCGCTGCCGGACAGCGCCAGGGCCGCCAGCTCGGGGCGCTCGCGCTCGAAACCGGCAACGCAGAAAGCGGCGAACTGCTGCGCCTGCAAGGCCGAGGCGCCATCGCCGCAGGCCAGCACCTTGCCGCCGCTGGTGATGCAGGCCAGCACCGCCTGCACGGCGTCGGCAATCGGTTTGCCCAGCGCCTGGGCGGCCTGGTAGTTCAGGTCGGCGCTGTCGATGAAGTGCTGTTGGATGCGTTGTTCAAGCATGGGCGCTGATGATACCCGCGCGGTGTTACAAATTTGGTAGCAAACCGTACATGGCTGGCGTGCGCTGCAGGCCGGTCGGGCCAGGGCGGCCAGGGTGGGCGGGCCAGCGCCGGCATGGCAGCGGTGGCCGGGCGCGTTCAGCCGGCATCGAAAGCCGCGCGCAGCCACTCCAGCCCACTGCCATCGACCAGCACCGCGTCGAAACGGCACGGCGGCGGCGCGCTGCCAAAGCGCTGCAAATAGTGGCGCGCCGCCAGCACGATGCGCCGCTGCTTGGTGCTGCCAATGCTGGCGCCGGCGCCGCCAAAGGCACGGCTGGCGCGGCTGCGCACTTCGACAAACACCAGCGTGCCACCCCTGCCGCGCTCGCGCACAATCAGGTCGATCTCGCCGCCGCCGCGCCCAGGGGTTCGATAATTGCGCTCCAGCAGCTGCAGACCGGCCGCCTGCAGGTGCGCCAGCGCCGCGTCTTCGGCGGCATTGCCGCGCTGGCGTGTGGTGGCGGTTCTGGCGCCGGGGGTGGCCGGCACGGCAGCTGCTGCCGCGTCCTGCACACCCGTCTGCTTCGGCTTTCTAGCAAGGAAAAAACCCATTGAGTGCCTCTTTCGTTTCCGCCCTCGGGGCCGCACGCGACGCGGCGGCCACGCAGCAGTACCCGGTGGGCGCACTCTACGTGGTGGCCACGCCGATTGGCAACCTGGCCGACATCACGCTGCGTGCCCTGCATGTGCTGCAGCTGGCCGACACGCTGGCCTGCGAGGACACGCGCCACACCCAGGCGCTCTTGCGCGCTTATGGCATTGAGCGGCCTGGCGCGCAGCTGCTGGCGCTGCACCAGCACAACGAGCTTGAGGCGGCCCAGACCGTGGTGGCGCGCCTGCAGGCCGGCCAGCGCGTGGTGTATGTGAGCGACGCCGGCACGCCCGGCGTGAGCGACCCCGGTGCACGCCTGGCCGCCGCCGTGCGCGCCGCCGGCCTGCGCGTGGTGCCGCTGCCCGGCGCCAGCAGCATCACGGCGGCGCTGAGCGTGGCCGGCGCGGTGGCCGCCAGCGGCGCGCACGATGCGGGCGGCTTTGTGTTTGCCGGCTTCCTGCCGGTGAAAGCCGCCGAGCGCGCCAGCGCCGTGCAGCGCCTGGCGCGCGAGCCGCGCTGCGTGGTGCTGCTGGAAGCGCCGCACCGCATCCATGAGCTGGCAGAGGCGCTGGCCGTGCTGGGCCAGCGTCCGGTGACACTGGCGCGCGAGATCACCAAGCAGTTTGAAGACATCACCACCCACCCGGCCGAGGCACTGCCCGCCTGGCTGGCCGGCGCGCCGCAGCGCAGCCGGGGCGAATTTGTCGTGCTGCTGCACCCGGCCCCGCTGCCGGCAGAGGGCGAAAGCGATGCCGAAACCCTGCGTGTGCTGCAGCTGCTGCTGGCCGCCGACCTGCCAATGAAAAGCGCGGTGCGGCTGGCCGCCGACATCACCGGCGCGCCGCGCAATGCGCTGTACGACCGGGCGCTGGCGCTGCGCCGCAGTGCGGGCGCCCAAGGCAGCGGGGGCACTAAAGGGGGCAAAGAAAAAGGCAGCGAAAGCGCTGCAGCGCGCTGAGCCTGGACAGCGTGCAGGCAAAGCAGGCACGGCGCAGGCATGGGGGTCAGATCCCGATTTCGCGCAGCGAAACTCGGGCTCTGACCCCCATCCCGGAACCAAAGCACGCAGCTTTTGCTTTGCAGGCACACTGCTGCACCGTGTCTGAGGCATGAATAAAATCATGCCAAATAAGCCTCCAGCGCAATACGGGCGTGCGCTGATAGCTATATTTTTAATAGCATTTTTGAAGTGCATCGATCGGGCGCTCACACCGCGCCATCACCCCGCCCGCAATGAAAGAATCCGCTGATGGAATGGATCATCGTCACGCTGGCCTCGCTGCTGGCCGGGTTTGTGGACGCCATCGTCGGCGGCGGCGGGCTGATCCTGCTGCCTGCCTTGTTCGCCACCTTTCCCGGCGCGCCGCCGGCCACGCTGCTGGGCACCAACAAGGCCGGTTCGGTCTGGGGCACCGCCATGGCCACCTGGCAGTACAGCCGGCGCGTGCAGATCCGCTGGCATGCGATGCTGCCGGCAGCAGCCTGCGGCTTTGTCGGTGCCTTTGCCGGCGCTTGGTCGGTCACGGTGCTGTCGCCCGACTTTCTGCGCAAACTGCTGCCGCTGGTGCTGGTGGCGGTGCTGGGCTACACGCTGGCCAAAAAAGAGCTGGGCCGGCACCACGCGCCGCGCCTTTCCGGGCGTGCCGAATGGGTGGCGGCCAGCCTGATCGGCGTGACCATCGGGTTTTACGACGGGTTTTTTGGTCCCGGCACTGGCAGCTTTTTTGTCTTTCTGTTTGTGCGGCTGCTGGGCTACGACTTTCTGAACGCTTCGGCCTCGGCCAAGCTGCTCAATGTGTCCACCAACATTGCGGCGCTGATCCTGTTTTCTGCCAAGGGCCACATCTGGTGGCACTTTGCGCTGCCGCTGGCCGTGGCCAATGTGGTGGGCAGCGTGCTGGGCACGCACATGGCACTGAAACACGGCACCGGTTTTGTGCGCGGCATCTTCATCTTTGTGGTCAGCGTGCTGATTCTGAAGACGGGCTACGATGGATTTGTGCGCTGACCGCAGCGCGGCCCCTTCCTTTTTCACTGCCCACAGAAGGCTTGCGCCATGACCGAAAAAGCACCGCTTTCAAAAACCGTGTCGCTGATCGGCGCGCCCACCGACGTCGGCGCCAGCGTGCTGGGCGCCAGCCTGGGGCCGGACGCGCTGCGCATTGCCGGGCTGGCACAGGCGCTGCGGGCAGAGGGCCTGGCGGTGCACGACTGCGGCAACCTGCCCGGCCCGTTCAACCCCCAGCTGCCGGCGCAGGCGGGTTTTCGGCACCTGCTGGAAGTGACCGCCTGGAACGAAGCGGTGTTTGCCGCCGTGCAGGCTGAACTGGCCGCCGGGCGGCTGCCGCTCTTGATGGGCGGCGACCACTGCCTGGCGATTGGCTCCATCAGCGCCGCCGCGCAGCACTGCCGCGCGCAGGGCAAGCGCTTGCGGGTGCTGTGGTTTGACGCCCATGCCGACGCCAACACCCCCGCCACCAGCCCCAGCGGCAACCTGCACGGCATGCCGGTGGCGTGCCTGCTGGGCGAAGGCCCGCCGGGTTTGGTGGCGCTGGCCGGCCGCACCGCGCTGCAGCCGGGCGAACTGGCGCTGCTGGGCGTGCGCAGTGTCGATGCCGAGGAGCGCCGCTTTGTGCATGCGCATGGCATCGAGGTCTATGACATGCGCCACATCGACGAGGTCGGCATGCGCTGCGCCATGCAGCAGGCGCTGACCGGGGTGGACGCCGGCACGCACCTGCATGTGAGTTTTGACCTGGACTGCCTGGACCCGGCGGTGGCCCCCGGCGTTGGCACGCCGGTGCGCGGCGGCCCGACCTACCGCGAAATGCAGCTGTGCATGGAAATGCTGGCCGACTGCGGCCAGCTCGCATCGCTCGACCTGATGGAGCTGAACCCGGCGCTGGACATCCGCAACCAGACCGCCGAACTGGCGGTGGACTTGCTGGAGAGCCTGTTTGGCAAGTCCACGCTGGTGCGCCCTGCCCAGGGTGTCCACCAGTAGCCCTGGCGCAAAAGCGCAATTTATAATCGCGCCGGCTTCGTGACGGGTGCCGCGCCGGCCTTT
>JAGOCN010000207.1 GCA_017998735.1 Giesbergeria sp. | reverse complement strand
CAGATGGGCGTCTTCCTCGGTCAGTTCGTTCTGCGTGGCGCAGGGCAGGGCGATGTCCACCGGCACATGCCAGGGGCGCACGCCGGCTTCAAAGCGCGTGCCAGTGCGTTCAGCGTAGTCGCCCACGCGGCCGTACAGGTGGTTTTTCACCTCCATCAGCTCGGCCAGCTTTTCGGGGGTGAAGCCGTCCTCGTCCACCACCGTGCCGCTGGAGTCGGACACTGTCACCACCTTGGCGCCCATGGCCATGGCTTTTTCAATCGCGTACTGCGCCACGTTGCCGGCGCCGGACACCGACACGCGCAGGCCGTCAAAGCTGCGGCCCTGGGTCTTGAGCATTTCGTTGGCAAAGTAGACCGTGCCGTAGCCGGTGGCCTCGGGCCGGATCAGCGAGCCGCCAAACGAGATGCCCTTGCCGGTGAAAACGCAGTCGGCGCGGTTGCTGAGCTTTTTGTACATGCCGGCAATGAAGCCGACCTCGCGCCCGCCCACGCCGATGTCGCCAGCCGGCACGTCAGTGTCGGCGCCGATGTGGCGGAACAGTTCGCTGGCAAAAGACTGGCAGAAACGCATCACTTCACCAGGGCTTTTGCCCTTGGGGTCGAAGTCGCTGCCGCCCTTGCCGCCGCCCATGGGCAGCGTGGTCAGGGCGTTTTTGAAGGTTTGCTCGAAGGCCAGGAATTTCAGCACCGACAGCGTCACCGAGGGGTGAAAGCGCAGGCCGCCCTTGTAGGGGCCAATCGCCATGCTGTGCTGGATGCGGTAGCCGCGGTTGACCTGCACGCTGCCGTGGTCGTCGGTCCAGCAGACGCGGAACATGACGGTACGCTCGGGCTCGACCAGGCGTTCGAGCAGGCCGTGGTCGGCGTACTTGGGGTTTTTTTCAATGAAGGGCCACAGGCTTTCCATGACCTCGGTCACGGCCTGCAAAAACTCGGGCTGGCCGGGGTTGCGCAGGGCCACCTGCTCCAGAAACTGGCCTACGGACGCGTACTTCATATGAAAACGGGCTTTCTCAAAAAGACAAAAGGGAAGAGATGCAGGCGCTGCAATCGAAGCGGTTGCAAAAAAACGTTCAGTGTGCGGCAGTGCAGCATAGGATTATGCCGAAAAAACATGGCTTCATGCATGCCATGTTGCAGCGCTGCGACGCTGGGCAGGCGAATGCCCGAATTTCAGGCCCCGTGCCATCGCACAACGGCACAGCACGCGTGCGCAGCTGCCGGCCACGGCCGCGTGTGCAGCCGTACTAAAGGCTGGGAAAAAAGCAGCGGGAAGCGCAGGCAACAGGCGCTTTTGTCAGCGCCCGCGCAGGAACAATGCGTCCAGTGCGCGCAGGTCCATCTGGCGCCAGGTGGGGCGGCCGTGGTTGCACTGGTCGGAGCGCTCGGTCGTTTCCATCTGGCGCAGCAGGGCGTTCATTTCCGGCAGCGTGAGCTGGCGGTTGGCGCGCACCGCGCCGTGGCAGGCCATGGTGCCCAGGATCTCGTTCTGGGCGCGCTGCACCACGGTGCTGGCGTCGTGCGCCGACAGCTCGGTCAGCACGCTGCGCGCCAGCTCCACCGGGTTGCCCTGTGCCAGCGTGGTCGGCACGGCGCGCACCGCCAGGGTTCTGGGCGAAAACGGCACCACCTCCAGGCCCAGCAGCGCCAGCGCATCGGCGCAGGCCTCGGCGCAGGCCACCTCTTCGGCGGTGGCGGCAAAGGTGGCGGGAATCAGCAGCGGCTGGCTGGCAATGCGCGCACCGCTGCCGTGCATCTGCGCCTTGAGGCGTTCATAGACGATGCGCTCGTGCGCGGCATGCATGTCGACCAGCACCAGGCCCTGGGCGTTTTCCGCCAGGATGTAGATGCCATGCAGCTGCGCCAGCGCCCGGCCCAGCGGCCAGGGGGTGGCGGCGCTGTCGGCACTGCCATCGGTGGCAGCAGCAGCAGGGCTGGCGGGCGCGGCAGGTTGCGCAGCAGCGGCGGCAAAGGTGATGGCATTGGCGTTGGCATTGGCATTGGCATTGGCTTCTGCCAGGCCTTCGCCACCGGCGGGTGCCTGCGCTGCACCTGAAAAGTTTTCCTGCCCGGCAGCACTGTGGTCACTGCGTCCTGTCACCGCAGCCGCTCCCAGCAGCGGCACTGCGCCAGGCGCGGCCGGGTTGCCCCACAGTGCCTGCAGGTCGGTCACGCGGTGGCCAGCGCGTTCATCAAAATGCATAGCTGCCTGCGCAGGCTGGGCGTGCGCTGGAGGCCGATTCGGCTTGAATTCCGCAGGGTCGGTCTGCGCCATGCCGGTGGCTGTGGGGGCAGCTGCCAGGGCTGCAGCACGCGGCACGGCCAGGGCGTTTTCCACCGCGTGGCGCACGGCCTGGTGCACTTCGCGGCTGTCGCGAAAGCGCACCTCGATCTTGGTCGGGTGCACGTTCACATCCACCCGCGCCGGGTCGATGGCGACATACAGCGCATACACCGGCTGGCGCTGGCCGTGCAGCACGTCCTCGTAGGCGCTGCGGGCGGCGTGCATGACCACCTTGTCGCGCACAAAGCGGCCATTGACATAGCTGTACTGCTGGTCGGCGCGCGAGCGGGCAGCGTCCGGCAGGCCGGCGCGGCCGGTCACGGTGACGCGGCCGGCGCCGTGCTGCACTGCCACCGAGTTTTTTACAAAATCTTCGCCCAGCACATCGGCCAGCCGCCGCGCCAGCGCTTCATGCAGGTTGCCGCCGGCGGCCAGCGTGGCGCGCCACTGCTCGACCAGCTTGCCCTCGTGCCAGATGGCAAAACCCACATCGGGCCGTGCCAGCGCATGGCGGCGCACGGCTTCAATGCAGTGCGCCAGTTCGGTGGCATCGGTTTTCAGGAATTTGCGCCGGGCCGGGGTGGAAAAGAACAGCTCTTTCACTTCCACCGTGGTGCCGGTGCTGCGCGCCACCGGGCGCAGCTCGCCGCTGCGCGCATCGAGCAAAAAGGCGCTGGCCTGGCCGGCCGGGCGCGACAGCAATGCCAGTTCGGACACCGAAGCCATGGCGGCCAGCGCCTCGCCGCGAAACCCCATGGTGGCCACGGTTTCCAGGTCGCCCAGGTTGGCAATCTTGCTGGTGGCGTGGCGCCGCAGGGCGACCGCCAGGTCGGCCTGCGCAATGCCGCTGCCGTCGTCCTCCACCGCAATCAGCCGCACGCCGCCGGCCGACAGGCGCACGCCCACCTGCGTGGCACCGGCGTCCAGCGCGTTGTCCACCAGTTCGCGCACGACGGACGCCGGGCGCTCGACCACTTCGCCAGCGGCAATCTGGCTGACCAGTTCGTCGGGAAGATCGCGGATGGGGCGGGGCAGCGCAGGGGCGGCCAGGGTTTCAAGGGTCATGGGAAAGCGATTTTAAGCAACCGCCCTTGCATGGCCTGCCGGGGCTGCCCGCACTGCCGGGCTGGTGCGCGTTGGCAGTGACCGGCCTGCAATCGCTTTGCATAAGTCCTTGAATTTGCTATTAAAAAGTGAGCTGCTGGCGCAGGCTGCGCGTGGGCTGGAGGCTGTTTTTGCCAAAATTCCTGAAAATTCAGGGAGCTGGCTGGCAGCTTTGCAGACAGGGTGCAGGCCAGCCCACCTGTTCACCTGTCTGCCTGTCTGTCTGCCACAAACCCCTGCGGTGCATCACAAATCGCTGCGTTTGCCGAACCGGGCCAGAAAGCTCAGGCCGTACAGCGCTGCAATGCCTACCAGGATGTAGACGATGCGGCTGGCCATCGTCATCTGGCCAAACAGCGCAGCCACCAGGTCAAAGTTGAAGGCGCCCACCAGGCCCCAGTTCAGGGCGCCGACGATCATCAGCACCAGGGCAACCCAGTCGATGGCATTGGGCCTGAAGCCCATGGTGGCGGTGCGGTCGGTGTTGGCGTAGGGAGGAGTGGAAGTGCCCATTGCGGTTCTCCAGAAGGTTGAAAATGCCGGTCCAAGGAACGCACGGCGTGCGAACAGCGCCAGTACGCACCCCTGACATCGGCAGCTCCCTAGGCTGTGAACGTCTTCAAGGGTCAGCAAATTCTCACAAGCTCAAGCGTAAAACGCTGCTGTACAGCAGCGTTTTTGTGCCGCTTTTTTTCCTTTGGCTGCGTGTCTTTCGGCAGGGGCTGCCCTGTCTTCTCGCGCCCTGGGCACTGCAAAGAATGCCGCCCATCCTTTTCAATGCAGACCATGCAGGCACAAAAAAGGCTGCCCGAAGGCAGCCTGAAAAAAGCAGACCAGAAGAACCCGCGCCTGTGGCACCTGCAAGGGCGCCGGGCCGCACTCTCCTGGCAGCTCTGGATCAGTAGCGGTAGCGGCGCTTGCGCTGGTCGCTGTTCTTGCCCACTTCATTGCCAATCAGGGCGCCGGCAGCCGCGCCGCCCACGGTGCCCAGGGTGTTGCCAAACAGGGCATCGCCCACCACACCGCCGGCCACGGCGCCCACGCCGGTGCCGATCTGTGCATTGCTCGGGTTGCTGGCGCAGCCGCCCAGGGCCAGGGCTGCGGACAGGGTGCAGGCCAGGGTCAGA
>JAGOCN010000206.1 GCA_017998735.1 Giesbergeria sp. | reverse complement strand
AATGGACTTGCAGCGCATGTGGAGCGGCACACGACCGGGACACGAATGCTGCCAAAAACATTCTCGCGGCGGGGCATCGCCGTCTGGCAGCAGGAATCCCCGCTCTTTAGGGCGGGGAGGATGTCAAGAGCACGATGCAGTGGCGCTGAACAGTTTGCTGCCGGCGTTGCAGCGCGCCTGCCTCAAAAATGCCAGTGCCCTGGAGCAGGGCGGCAGTGAAGATTGCACCGGGCACCTGCTGGTGTCGGCCGATGGCCAGCGCATCCAGATGGCCAACCCGGCCGGGGTTGCGCTGGTGCGCAGTTCGCGCCTGGTGGGCCAGTAGATCGAGCTGCTGGGCGCCATGGAACGGGCGCCGCGTTTTGTGCAGGAGCTGTGCACCCGGCTGCACGCCACGGGGCAGGAGGCAGTGCAGTCCAGGCTGGACGTGCCCGGCGGCGCGCTGCAGTGCACTGCGCGCTGGATGGACGCTGCGGCACCGGGCGGTGCCGGTGCCACTGCCCGGACCGGGGCCGGTGCCGACGGTGGTGCCGGTACCGATGCTGGTGCCGGTGCCGAAAGTGTTGCCCCAGCGCTGCGCCTGGTGCTGGTGACGCTGGTGCTGCAGCAACCCCGGGCGGCACGCGTGGTGCGCGAAATCAGCGCCCTGGGCCTGTCGCCCCTGCAAGGCAGGCTGGCCCTGTATGCCGCTGCCGGCGGGCAGCGCGCTGCTTGCGCCCAGCAGCACCAGATCAGCGCAGAAGCGCTCAAGAAGCACCTGCGGCAGCTGTATGCCGCCTGCGGTGTGCAGGAATGGAGCGCGCTGCAAAACCACCTGCTGCGCGCCGGACTGCCTGCGCTCTGAGCATTGCCTGCGGGCACAGCGCATGGCCCCAGCGTCTGCCCCCAGCGCATGGGCAGAAAAACCATCCTGCCACCGGGCCGGCGCTGCCTTTGCTGCGGATTTGAATTTTTGGTAAAAAGTGCCCCAAGCCCATGTGCAGCCTGCGCCAGCAGCTCTTTTTTTAATAGCAAAAATCCGGGCTTTCCACCCAATGGGCAAAGCACCGCAGGCCAGGCACGGGAAGGGCAGTTGGCTGCCTTGTTGTTGGTACCTGCCGCCTGCCACTTTCTGCATGGAGTAACAACGCAACCTGCCTGTGCACAGGTGCGACAAGAAGTTTCAATTTGCTATGAAAACAAGAGCTGCTGGCGCAGGCTGCGCATGGGCTGGAGGTCTTTTTTGCCCTTGATCTGGCAGGCGTTTCCCTTCCCCGCAGGGGGAATGGTGCGGCCGGGTGCTGCGTTCTACAGTGGTGCGGACGGTCTGTTGCTGAAAGATTTCCGGCAGAAAGCGGGTGCAGCGCGATGCTGGTCATGCATGAAATTTTCTGGTTCGCCATGGCGGCGGTGGCGCTGGGCTGCACGCCGGGGCCGAACATGGCGTACTGCCTGTCGCGCGCGCTGTGCCAGGGGCGCCTGGCCGGCCTGCTTTCACTGTGCGGCGTGCTGGCGGCGCATGGCGTTTATGCACTGGCCACGGCGCTGGGGCTGACGGCGCTGCTGCTCACTGCGCCGGCCGCGTTCGACGTGGTCCGGTGTGCCGGAGTGGCTTACCTGCTGTGGCTGGCATGGAAGATGCTGCGGCCCGCAAAAACACTGGCACTGCCTTTGCACAGCGCCAAACCCAGGCCCATGAACGCGCTGTCCCTGTTCTGCATGGGCTTTGCCATCAACCTGCTCAACCCCAAGACGCTGCTTTTTTATGCCGCCCTGTTTCCGCAATTCCTGAAACCCGAGCGCGGCATGCTGTTCCTGCAAAGCCTGCAGCTGGGCGCCGTGCAGATGGTCGCCAGCGGTGTGGTGATGGGTTTGCTGGTGTGCTGCGCGTCGCACCTGAAAACGCTGGTGAGCGGACCGCACACAGGCTGGCAGAACGCGCCGCGCTATGTCATGGGCAGCGTGTTTGTGGTGCTGGCGCTCAGGCTGGTGACGCTGCAGCAGGCGTAAGGGTTGCAGCGTCACCAGCAGCCTTTGCTGCCTCGAACACCCGTGCCAGCAAGGCCCCTGGCTGCACGCCGTCCAGCGCAAGGCGCACGCGCAGCGGGCTGCCGGCGGCCACCTGCAGCGCTTCGCCGTCCAGGCCGTGCATCTGCTCCAGGCGCACGGTGCGGTTGCCGCCCGGTTGCACCACTTCCAGCAGGTCGCCCACGGCAAAGCGGTTTTTGGTTTCCACCTCGGCCCAGCCACCGTCTTCCACGCTTTTGACCTCGGCCACAAACTGGCTGCGCAGCGCCTGCGAGCTGCCGGTTTCGTAGTTCTGGTAGTCGTGGGCCGGGCGGCGCTCCAGAAAACCGGCGGTGTAGCCGCGGTTGGACAGGCTTTCCAGTTCGGTGATGAGCTCGGGGTTGAACGGTCGGCCGGCCACGGCGTCGTCGATGGCGCGGCGGTACACCTGCGCGGTGCGCGAGACGTAGTACGCGCTTTTGGTGCGGCCCTCGATCTTGAGCGAATCGACACCGATGTCCACCAGCCGCTGCACATGCTCGACCGCGCGCAGGTCCTTGCTGTTCATGATGTAGGTGCCGTGCTCGTCCTCCATGATGGGCATCAGCTGGCCGGGGCGCTCTTTTTCTTCCAGCAGGTACACCTGGTCGGCCTGGGGGTGGCGCTTGCCGTCGCCGCAGCCGGCAAATGCCTCGTTTTCGTCTTCCTGCGCCTTGTTGAAATTGAAGTCGCCTTCCATGGCCACGGCCATGGCTTCGCCGGTGTTCGGGTCCACCGCGGCCGGCTGCGCTGCGTAGTTCCAGCGGCAGGCGTTGGTGCAGGTGCCCTGGTTGGGGTCGCGCCGGTTGAAGTAGCCCGACAGCAGGCAGCGGCCCGAGTAGGCAATGCACAGCGCGCCGTGCACGAACACTTCGAGCTCCATGTCCGGGCATTCCTGGCGGATTTTTTCAATCTCGTCCAGGCTCAGTTCACGCGACAGGATGATGCGGGCCACGCCCACCTTCTGCCAGAACTTCACCGCCATGAAGTTGGTGGTGTTGGCCTGCACCGACAGGTGGATCGGCACCTCGGGCCACTTTTCGCGCACCTGCATGATCAGGCCGGGGTCGGCCATGATGAGCGCGTCCGGGCGCATGGCAATGATGGGTTCGATGTCGCGCAAATAGGTGCGCACCTTGTCGTTGTGTGGCAGCAGGTTGCTGGTCAGAAAGAACTTTCTGCCGCGTGCATGCGCTTCCTCGATGCCCTGCTGGATCTGCTCGATGCGGAATTCGTTGTTGCGTGCGCGCAGGGAGTAGCGCGGCTGGCCGGCGTACACCGCATCGGCGCCGTAGTCGTAGGCGGCGCGCATGCGGTCCAGCGAGCCGGCGGGCAAAAGGAGTTCGGGGGCGGAGCGGGTCATGGTGGGTAGGGCCTTGCGGCCGTCAAAAATGGTGGGTATCAAAGGCGCCCTGCGGCGCCGCACGCGAACGGCGCAGGGCACGCGCCGCCCGCAAGGGGGTCAGTCTCTGGGGCGGAAGCCAATGATCAGGGGCGAGTGGATGCGCCCGTCCACATCCCGAGGCAGGGTATCGGTTTTTTCCAGTGCGCGCAGCACGGCTGCGTCCCAGCTTGGGTTGCCGCTGGAGCGCAGCAGGCGCTTGCCGACAATGGTGCCGTCGGGCGCGGCGCGCACCTCGACCTCGGCACGCGGGTTGCCCGACACCTCGTCCGGGTAGACGATATTGGGCTTGACCTTGGCGGACACCTTGGCCGCATAGCTGCCCGAAGGCCCTGCATCCTGTTTGTCGCTGCCCGTGGCCTTGTCACCACCGGCAGCGCCGGCCAAGCCCTGCATGCGGCGCAGGGCTTCCTTGCGGCGCTCTTCGGAAGCCTGGGCGCTGGCTTTTTCCAGCGCGTCCTTTTTGCGCTGCGCTTCGGCAGCGGCCTTTTCGGCCTTCTCTGCCTTTTCGGCTTTTTCCGCCTGTTCGGCCTGCTGGCGTTTCTTGTCCTCGACCTGCTGGCGCTTTTTCTCTTCTGCCTGCTGCTGCTTTTCCTTTTCCTTTTCTCTTTCTTTTTCTCTTTCCCTGGATTTTTCTTTTTCCAGTTTTTCCAGGCGCTCCTTGTCGCGTTCGGCTTTTTCTGCCTTCAGCTGCTCGGCCTTTTCCTTTTCTTTTTCCTTCTGCTTTTCTTTCTCTTTGTCTTTGTCTTTTTGCAGGCGCTCTTTTTCCCGGTCCTTCTTTTCCTGCTCCAGCCGGTCTTTCCTGTCCTGATCCAGCCGTTCCTTCTTTTCTTCTTCCTTGAGCGCACGTTCACGCTCGCGCTTGTCGCGTTCCAGTTGCTGCTGCTGGCGCTCTTTCTTTTCCTTTTCCAGGCGCTTTTTCTCGCGTTCCACGGCAATGTCGGCCGCGCGCGTGTCGGGCTCGGCCTGTTTCGGCGGCGGTGGAGGTGGCGGGGCTGGCGCAGGTGCAGGAGGTGGCGGTGGCGGCGGCGGCGGAGGAGGCGGCGGAGGGGGAGCCGGCGCCGGTGGAGGTGGCGGTGCGGGAGGCACAGGAGG
>JAGOCN010000205.1 GCA_017998735.1 Giesbergeria sp. | reverse complement strand
TGCAGGTGCAGGGCATGCAGCCCGGTCCGCACGGTTTTCACATCCATGACAAGGGCGAATGCGCGCCCGGCCCGGACGCTGCCACCGGCAAGACGGTGGCCTTTGGCGCCGCCGGCGGCCACTTTGACCCGAACGACACCAAAACCCACGGAAAACCCGGCCAGTCGCCCCAGCAGATCCATGCCGGCGACGTGCCCAACCTGGCGGTGGACGCCAGCGGCAGCGGCATGCTGCGCTACACCAGCCAGTACGTGTCGCTGGCGCCGGGCGCCAGTTCCATCGTCGGGCGTTCGCTGGTGGTGCACGGCGGCGAGGACGACTACAAGACCAACCCGGCCGGCAATTCCGGACCGCGCATTGCCTGCGGCGTGATTGAAATGGTGCACGGCCAGGGCATGTGAGGCAGCAGACCACGTGCCATACAGGCTTCGCCTTTGCCACAGATTCATATCTTTTGGCAAAAAGTGCCTCCAGCCCATATACAGCCTGCGCCAGCAGCTATTTTTTCAATAGCAAACATCAACATCTTGCCTAAAAAGACGGCAGACCGGTCACGGCACAGGACCGCCAGGGGCGCTGGCCGGGCGCAGCGGCCTGCGTCTGCCGCCCAGCCCGTGGCGGCTTCAAACCGACAATAGGCCATGACCGCGACCCGCAATGCACCCGCACCGGCCTTGCCGGGCACACACGCCCTTTCCTTTTTCATTCGTCTGCCGATCCCCTTGCAGCCGCGCCGCCACTGGGCTGCCCTGCTGTGCACCCTGGCGGCCGGACTGGCCAGCGCCCAGGGCACGCCGCCAGAAGGTGTGAGCAGCAGCCTTCAAGGCAGCAGCGCCGCCGCCCGCGTCCCGCACGCCGAAAACACTGCGGCCGACCCAGCTGACCCAGCCAATGCATCCGAGACAACAGACAGCACGCCCCTGCTGCCCACGGTCGAAGTGCAGGGCCAGGCGGCGGCGCAGCGGCGGTTTGACGCAGCGGCCAGCTTCAGCAGCGTGGCGGTGGACGCTTTCACCACGGCATCGCCGCTGGTCAACCTGTCGGAACTGCTGGCTGCCCAGGCCGGCGTGGTGGTGCTGGACCGGGGAAACTTTGCACAGGACCTGCAGATTTCGGTGCGCGGTTTTGGCTCGCGCTCCACCTTTGGCGTGCGCGGCGTGCGGCTGCTGGTGGACGGCATTCCCGCCACCATGCCCGACGGCCAGGGCCAGGCCGCCACCGCGCAACTGGCCAGCGCGGCGCAGGTGGACGTGCTGCGCGGCCCGATGGCGCAGCTCTATGGCAATGCCGCCGGTGGCGTCATCCAGGTCACCACGCGCGACCCCCGGCCGGGCGGTGGCGCGGGTGCTTCCGTCGCTCTGGGCTCGTCTGGTCAGCGCCAGCTGGGGGCGTCCTTTGACTGGGGCGACCGCACGCTGGGCGGGCTGGTCGATGTGTCGCACTTTTCCACCGACGGCTGGCGTGCGCACAGCGCCGCCCGGCGCACCCACCTCAACAGCAAATGGGTGGCGCGGCCCGGTGCGGACACCAAAATCACGGCACTCATCAACCTGTACGACCAGCCGCGTGCGCAAGACCCGCTGGGCCTGACCCGTGCCCAGTGGCAGGCCGATCCGCGCCAGTCCACCGGCCAGTCGGTGGCCTTCAACACGCGCAAAAGCGTGTCGCAAAACCAGCTCGGTCTGGTGCTGGAGCAGCGCCTGGGCGCCAACGACGACCTGCGCCTGCGCGCCTATGGCGGCACCCGCGAACTGGTGCAGTTTTTGCCCTTCAGCGGCGCGGCTGCCACCAGCGCCGGCGGCGTGGTGGACCTGGACCGGCGCTATGGGGGCCTTGGCGCGGCCTGGACGCACCAGCAGCGCCTGGCCTCGGGCCTGCCGCTGCGCTGGACGCTGGGCCTGGACATTGACCGGTTGAAAGAGCAGCGCCAGGGCTTGGTCAACAACGCCGGAATGGACACCGGCGCCCTGCGCAGAAACGAACGCGACCGCGCCGGCAACACCGATGTGTTTGCGCAGGTCGATGCGCTGCTGGCCCCCACCTGGCGCGTGGTGGCAGGCGTGCGCAGCAGCCGCGTGCGGCTGGCGGTGGACGACCAGTTCATTGCCCTGCCCGGCAACCCCGACGACAGCGGCCAGCGCACCTGGCGCCACACCAGCCCGGTGCTGGGCGTGGTGTGGAGCGCGGCCGATTCCGTGAACCTGTACGCCAACCTGGGCCGGGGGTTCGAGACCCCGACGCTGGCCGAATCGGCCTACAGCGCCGGCAGCACCGGCCCGAACACCGCCCTGCAGGCATCGCGCAGTCTGCAAGCCGAAGTGGGCGCAAAGTGGCGCGGCAACGGCTACCAGCTGGACACCGCCTGGTTTGACGCCCGCAGCCGCGACGAAATCGTGCCCGCCGCCAGCCTCAACGGCCGCAGCATTTACCAGAACGCCGACCGCGTGCGCCGCCAGGGCCTGGAAATGGCCTGGAGCGCCACCCAAGGCGCCTGGCGCCCGCAGTTCACCTACACCTACCTTGACGCCGCATTTGCCAGTCCCTACCTGGATGCGGCAGGCCAGACCATTGCCGCCGGCAACCGCCTGCCCGGCACGGCCCGCCACACCGCCCGGTTGGCGTTCACGCACCAGCCGAGTGCGGCCTGGCAGTGGGGCGCCGACCTGAACCTGTCGGGCAAGGTGTTTGCCAACGACCGCAACACCGACGCCGCCCCCGGTTTTGCCGTGGCCAGCCTGCACGCCAGCCATGCGCTGGGCACCAGCCGCCACGGCAGCCATGGCAGCACGCGCTGGCAGGTGTGGGCGCGGGTGGACAACCTGCTGGACCGCAACCATGTGGGTTCGCTGGTGGTGAACGATGGCAATGGCCGTTTCTTTGAACCGGCCGCCGGGCGCCGCTTCATGGTCGGGTTGCGGGCGCAGCTGGACTGAGCGCGTTGAGCGGCTGGCAAAGCAGGGGCAGCAAGCCGCTTTTTTGCTATGAAAAAATGAGCTGCTGGCGCAGGCTGCGTCTGCGCTGGAGGCAATTTTTACCTAAAAATTCCGGCAAAGCGTCGTCCAGGCGCAGCGCAGCACGGTTGCAGGGTGCTATTCCTCAAACAACGGCGCAGTCTTTCCTGTGGCGGCCGGGCGCCAGCCCTCGCTGGCCAGCATGCGCAGCTTGGTGGCGCTGCCGCCGTGGGCAGAAAACCCGCCTGTTTTGCCCTGCGCGGCCAGCACCCGGTGGCAGGGCACGATGGGCGCAAAGGGATTTTTTCCCAGCGCCTGCCCCACGGCCCGCGCCAGATGGCGCCCGCCCAGCGCCTCGGCCAGCTCGCCGTAGGTCTGCGTCCGGCCCAGGGGAATGCGCAGCGCCAGCGCATAGACACGCTGCTGGAACGGGGTGACGGCGCCCATGTCCAGCACCACGCGGCTGAAGTCGTGCGGGCGCCCTGCCAGCAGGTCGGCCACGGCCTGCAGGGCCTGCGCCACTGCGGGCGGTGGCAGCATTACCTGCGGCAACGGGCCGGTGGTGCGCAGCAGGCGCGCCTGGGTGGTGGCGGCATCGGCTTCCGGCAGCTGCACCGCCAGAATGCCGCGCGGCCCCCAGGCCATGGCGCAAGGGCCGAGCACGGTGTCAAACAGCGTCCAGCCGGTGGTGTCAAAGGCCATGGCAGGGTCCTTTCATATGATCTTTTTCAATGGTTGCCCAGGCAGGTATGGCGTTCTTTGCAAAACCCGTGCCTTCCAGTTCTGAAAAACCCGCAGCTGCAAAAGTTCAGTCAATGCAGCCCTGTAGGACGCAGAGCACCGGGTGAACAGACGCTTCTTACACCGTTTGCACTGCTGGCAAGGCAAGATTCAAAGGCGGTGGCAGGCAGCATCTCGGTGCTGGCCATGCCCCCTTTTTCTGGCACTTTTGCCCTTTTCCTTTTTTGCACTGCAGCCACCATGAACATTCCCGAAACACTCCAGGACCTCAAGCAATGGGACAACCGCCGCCAGGGCTTTCCGGGCGAGCACTGGCTCACCCTGGGCGCCGGCATGCTGCTGATGAAACGCGCCGGGCGTTCGCGCTCGTTTCTGGGCCGCATGGTGGGCCGCTCGCTGGGCGCCGCGCTGATGGCCCGCGCCGCCAGTGGCCGCAAAGGCCCGCTGGGCAAGCTGGGCGTGAACAACCTGCCGACACGCTCAACCAGCCAGGGTGTGTACTGAGCAACCCGATCTGCTGCAAAGGCAGGCTGGGGTTGCGGTGCAAGGGCATTTTTGTGTTGCCCAACCCGCAATTTTTCTGCTGAAAGTAGTTGAATCCTGCTATTGAAAGAGGAGCTGCTGGCGCAGTCTGCGCATGGGATAGAGGCACTTTTTGCTTGCATGCTTTGCACACCGTCCCTGTCTGCAGGGGTGACGCTGCCAACCAATGCAGTCAGCACCCAAAAGCCCAGCCCCCAGAATTCACCCGCGCCGCCAGCCGACCGGGTGAATTCTTGTTTTCAGAACAACATTTTGGATTTCAGGAAGCAGCGCGCAAGGCAGCGCGCAGC
>JAGOCN010000204.1 GCA_017998735.1 Giesbergeria sp. | reverse complement strand
GCGGCGCGCCCACGGCGTCCAGCAGGGCGACCACAAATTCGGCCGCTGCCTCCACGCTGGCTGGGGCGTCGCCCGCGCTTTTGCAGTGGCCCGGCAGGTCCACCGCCAGCACGTTCCAGCCGTGGTGCGCCAGGTAGCGGCTTTGCAAGGCCCACACGCTGTGGTCGCACAGCACGCCGTGAACGAACACGGCGGTGGGCAGTTCGGGGCGCCAGGGCTGGCCGCCGGTGTAGGCATAGGTGCGGTGTTCCAGAACGTCAATCAGCATGGCGGTGCAACCCTTTCAGCAAGTCCGGATCGGGGGGTGGCCTGTCTGGCCGGGGGGGTTCAGGCCGCCTTGGCGGCGGCTTTCAGGGCGCGTTTCAGGTCGTCCAGCAGGTCTTCGGCATCTTCCAGGCCAATCGACAGCCGAATTGTTCCCTGGCCAATGCCGGCAGCGGCCAGCGCGGCGGCGTCCATGCGCGAATGCGTGGTGCTGGCCGGGTGGATGACCAGCGAGCGGCAGTCGCCCACGTTGGCCAAATGGCTGAACACCTTCAGGCTGTCCACCAGCGCCTTGCCCTGCGCACGCGAGCCCTTCAGGTCAAAGCTGAACACCGCACCGGCGCCGCGTGGCAGCAGTTGCTGCGCCAGCCGGTGGCTGGGGTGCGACTCCAGCATCGGGTGGCCGACGCGTGAAACCAGCGGGTGCGCGGCCAGAAATTCCACCACGCGCCGGGTGTTCTGCATGTGCCGCTCCATGCGCAGCGACAGCGTCTCGATGCCCTGCAGCACCAGCCAGGCGGTATGCGGGCTCATGCAGGCGCCAAAGTCGCGCAGGCCTTCGCGCCGGGCGCGCAGCAAAAAGGCGCCAACGGTGCTTTCCTCGCTGAACACCATGCCGTGAAAACCGGCGTACGGCGTGGTCAGCTCCGGAAAATGGCCGGCGGCTTGCCAGGCGTCCTCCCAGTCAAAGCTGCCGCCGTCCACCACCACGCCGCCCACCACCGTGCCGTGGCCCGACAAAAACTTGGTGGCCGAGTGCACCACCAGGTCGGCGCCATGCGCCAGCGGCTGCACCAGCCAGGGCGTGGTCAGGGTCGAATCCACCAGCAGCGGCACGCGGGCGTCGTGCGCCATCTGGGCAATGGTCGGAATGTCCAGCACTTCCAGACCGGGGTTGCCCACGGTTTCGCCAAAGAACAGGCGGGTAGCGGGCCGCACGGCAGCGCGCCACGCGTCCGGGTCGCCGGGCGGCACAAAGGTGGTTTCAATGCCGAAGCGGCGCAGCGTGTAGTGCAGCAGGTTGTGCGAGCCGCCGTACAGCGCGGTGCTGGCGACGATGTGCCCGCCCACGCCCATGAGCGTGGCAATGGCCAGGTGCAGCGCCGCCTGGCCGCTGGCGGTGGCCAGCGCGCCGACACCGCCGTCCAGCGCTGCCATGCGCTGCTCCAGCACGGCGGTGGTCGGGTTGCTCAGGCGCGAATAGACATGGCCGCCGCGCTCCATGTTGAACAATGCGGCGGCGTGGTCGCTGGACTCGAACACGAACGAGGTGGTCAGGTGGATCGGCGTGGCGCGTGCGCCGGTGGCGGGGTCAGGGGCGGCGCCTGCGTGCAGGGCCAGGGTGTCGAATCCGGGGTCGGCGTGGCCGGGCATGGGCGGGTCTCCTTGAGAGGCAATGCAGCCGGCCATTGTGGTCGGTTTTGTGGGCTATATTTGTCGCCGGACGGACCCTGGCAGCGCTGGTGCCGGCATTGCGCCCTGCCATACATGCCGCACCCGCCGCCCTGCAAGGCAGCATGCGCTGCGGCCGCAGCGCCCCTGTCCGGCCTTCCTTGCCTTCTCCCGGAGACCTATTTGCCATGAAAGTCAGCGACATCCTGCGCGCCAAGGGCAACACCCTGTACACCGTCACGCCAGACCAGAGCCTGGCCCTGGCCATTGACACCATGGCCGAAAAGGACATTGGCTCGCTGGTGGTCATGGAGCACGGCGACCTGGTCGGCATGCTGACGTTCCGCGAGGTGATCCATGCGATGGCGCGCCACGCCGGCAGCAGCAGCAAAACGGTGCGTTCGGTAATGGACGACGCGCCCCTGACCTGCACGCTGGAGACCGACATGGACGAGGTGCGCCGCATGATGCTGGACCGCCATGCGCGCTACATGCCGGTGATGGACCGGCGCATGCTGATGGGCGTGATCAGCTTTTACGACGTGGCCAAGGCGGTGGTGGACAGCCAGAATTTTGAAAACAAATTGCTCAAGGCCTACATCCGCGACTGGCCCGAGAGCGACACCGCGCCTGCGGCTTGATGCGGCCCGGCACCGGCAGCCGGCGCCGGGCCCGGCAGGACGCTCTGCCTCGGGGATAATCGCCGTCCATGAGCGGCAACACCTTCGGCACCCTTTTCGCAGTCACCAACTTTGGTGAATCCCACGGCCCGGCCATTGGCTGCGTGATTGACGGCTGCCCGCCGGGCATGCAGTTGTGCGAGGCGGACATCCAGGCCGACCTGGACCGGCGCCGCCCCGGCACCAGCCGGCATGTGACGCAGCGCAACGAACCCGATGCAGTGGAAATCCTGTCTGGCGTGTACCAGGGCCAGACCACTGGCACGCCGATTGCCTTGCTGATCCGCAACCAGGACCAGCGCAGCAAGGACTACAGCAACATTGCCGAGAGTTTTCGGCCCGGCCATGCCGACTACACCTATTTCCACAAATACGGCGTGCGCGACCCGCGTGGCGGTGGCCGTTCGTCGGCGCGTATGACTGCGCCTACCGTGGCGGCCGGCGCAGTGGCCAAAAAATGGCTGCACGAGAAATTCGGCACGCAGTTTCGCGCCTGCATGACCCAACTGGGCGAACTGGAGATTCCGTTCGAGTCCTGGGAACACGTGCCGAACAACCCGTTCTTTGCCCCGCTGGCCGATGTGGCGCGCTACGAGGACTACATGGACGCGCTGCGCAAGGCGGGCGACTCGTGCGGTGCGCGCATCCGCGTGCAGGCCACGGGCGTGCCGGTGGGCCTGGGCGAGCCGCTGTTTGACAAGCTGGACGCCGATATTGCCCACGCCATGATGGGCCTGAACGCGGTCAAGGGCGTGGAAATTGGCGCCGGTTTTGCCAGCGTGGCGCAGCGCGGCACGGTGCATGGCGACTCGCTCACGCCCGCCGGCTTTGCCAGCAACCATTCCGGTGGTGTGCTGGGGGGCCTGAGCACCGGGCAGGACATCGAGGTGTCGATCGCCATCAAGCCGACCAGTTCGATCCTCAGCCCGCGCGACTCCATCGACGTGCATGGCCAGCCGGTGGCAGTCGTCACCAAGGGCCGGCACGACCCCTGTGTCGGCATCCGCGCCGCGCCCATTGCCGAGGCGCTGCTGGCGCTGGTGCTGATGGACCACGCGCTGCGCCACCGCGCCCAGTGCGGCGACGTGCGCCAGGCCGTGGCACCGATTGCGGCCACCGCACTGCGGTGATGCGGGTGGTGATGCGGGCGGTGGAGCGGGCTGCAAAGCGGTATGGCGGCCGCGTGGCTGCAGGCGCCACATTCAAGACCTTTTCTCTGGTACTGGGCTGGGGCCTGGCGCTGGGCCTGGCGGGCTGCGGTGGCACCACCGCGCCACCGCAGGTCATCGACATTGCGCTGATCGGCTTCAACGACTTTCACGGCCACCTGGAGGCGCCGCAGCAAAGCCTGCGCGTGCCCGGCCCCGGTGGCACGGTGGCGCTGCAGGCGGGCGGTGTGGCCACGCTGGCCAGCGCCATTGCCACGCTCAAGGCGCGCACGCCGCACCATGCGGTGGTGTCAGCGGGCGACCTGGTGGGCGCCTCGCCCATGGTGTCCTCGCTGTTTCTGGACGAGCCGACGGTGGAGGCCATGAACCTGATCGGGCTCGATTTCAACGCCGTCGGCAACCACGAATTCGACCGCGGCTGGCGCGAGCTGCTGCGGCTGCAGCATGGCGGCTGCGAGCAGTTCACGCAGCGCGCGCCCTGCCAGATCAGCCAGCCCTTTGGCGGTGCCCGCTTCGGCTTTCTGGCGGCCAACGTGCAGCGCACCGATGGCCAGGCGCTGCTGCCGGCCACCGGCACCAAGCGCTTTGCCGAAAACGGCGCCAGCGTCACCGTGGGCTTCATTGGCATGACGCTGCGCGCCACGCCGGCGCTGGTGGCCCCCAGCGGGGTGGCCGGCCTGCGCTTTGCCGACGAGGCCGCCACCGCCAACGCCCAGGCGGCGCAGCTGCGCGCCCAGGGGGCCGACATCGTGGTGCTGGCACTGCACGAGGGCGGCTCCACCACGGCCGGCATCCTGGAAGCCAGCTGCGCCGGCCTGAGCGGCGCCATCGTGCCGATCCTGGAGCGGCTGGACTCCACCGTGGACGTGGTGGTGTCCGGCCACACGCACCAGGCCTATGTCTGCGACTACGCCAGCGTCAATCCGCAGCGCCCGTTTCTGCTCACCAGCGCCGGCCAGCACGGCACGCTGCTGACCGACATTGCACTGCGCTTTGACACCGGCACGCGCCGCCTGGTGCACAA
>JAGOCN010000203.1 GCA_017998735.1 Giesbergeria sp. | reverse complement strand
TTTTCCGCATAGCCGGTGATGAACAGCACCTTCAGGCCCGGGCGCCGCACCCGCGCCGCGTCCGCCACCTGGCGCCCGTTCATGCCGCCGGGCAGGCCCACATCGCTGACCAACAGGTCCACACACACCGGGGACTCCAGCAGCTTGAGCGCTTCTGCACCGTCGCCGGCTTCCAGCGTGGCGTAGCCCAGCTCCTGCATCACCTCGACCACCACCATGCGCACCGTGGGCTCGTCGTCCAGCACCAGCACCGTGCGGCCGCTGGGCGCGGGCGCGGGCTGCACCGGCTCTGGCAGGCTGTCGTCCTCGGGCTCGCCCGCCAGGTGGCGGGGCAGGTAAACGCACACCATCGTGCCCTCGCCCACCTCGGAGTAAATGCGCGCCTGGCCGCCCGACTGCTTGGCAAAGCCGTAAATCATGGACAGGCCCAGCCCGGTGCCCAGCCCCATCGGCTTGGTGGTGAAAAACGGGTCAAAGGCGCGCGCCACCACATCGGGCGCCATGCCAACGCCGTTGTCGCTGACGCACAGCGACACGTACTGGCCCGGGTCGATGTCGCTGCTGCGTGCGCTGCGTTCGTCGATGCGGCGGTTGGCAGTCTCGATGGTGAGTTTTCCGCCCTGCGGCATGGCGTCGCGTGCGTTGATGCACAGGTTGAGCAGCGCGTTTTCCAGCTGGCTGGCATCGGCCAGCACATTCCACAGGCCCACGCCGGCCACCACTTCCAGCTCCACCTCGGGCCCCATGGTGCGCCGCACCAGGTCTTCCATGCCCAGCATCAGCCGGTTCACCGCCAGCACCTTGGGCGCCAGGGTCTGGCGGCGCGAAAACGCCAGCAGCCGGTGCGTCAGGGCAGCAGCGCGCCGGGCAGCGTTCAGGCCCACGCCCACATAGCGGTCCAGGTCCGCCAGGCGGCCCTCCGCCACGCGCTTGCGCACCAGCTCCAGGCTGCCGGTGATGCCGGCCAGCAGGTTGTTGAAGTCGTGCGCCAGGCCGCCGGTGAGCTGCCCGACCGCCTCCATCTTTTGCGACTGGCGCAGCGCCTCTTCGGCGTTGCGCAGCTCTTCGCCGCGCTCGTGCAGGGCGGTGGTTTCGCGCCCGTTGGCATAGACGGCGCCCTCCTCCAGGGCAGCCGTCCAGGCAAACCAGCGCCAGCTGCCATCGCGGTGGCGCAGGCGAAATTCATAAGGCTGCGTCAAAGGCACTTGCAAGATACCTGCAAACACCGCCAGCGCGGCGTCCAGGTCTTCGGGGTGGGTGAAAACGGCAAACCGCTGCCCCACCAGCTCGGCTTCGGACCATTGCAGCAACGCGGTCCAGGCGCCATTGACCGCCCGCAGCGTGCCGTCCGGCTCTGCAATGGCCATCAGGTCCTGCGACAGGTTCCAGGCGTTGTCGCGCTCGCGGATCTTTTTGGCCAGCAGCGGGCTGCGCTGTTTGTCCTGGGTGATGTCGCGCCCGGTGCAGTACACCCGGCCACCCTCCAGCACCGAAACCCACGAAACCCACAGGTAGCTGCCGTCGCGGCAGCGGTAGCGGTTCTCAAACCGGATGACCGGCTCGCCGCACGCCAGCAGGGCTTCAAAAACCTGGGCGCTGCGCTGCAGATCGTCCGGGTGCAGAAAATCGAAAAACGGCGTGGTGGCAAGGTCCTGCTCGGACCAGCCGAGCAGCGCATGCCAGGCCGGGTTGAAGCTTTCAAAAATGCCGTCTGCGCCCAGCACCCCCATCAGGTCCGGCGTGGCGCTCCAGGTGGCGCCTGCCTGCGCATTGATCTGCGAGGCACGGGACTGCGCATCCTGGTAGAGGCGATGCAGCTGCGCATTGCGCTGGCGCAGCGCCTGCTCGGCCAGCACGCGTTCGCTGATGTCGCGCGAAATGCCCACTACCAGCGTCTCGCCGGTGCCAGGCAAAACAAATGCGGAAAAACCCGCTTCCCACCAGCGCGCAGTCCCTTTGGCGGTGGGGCAGAACCCCTGCACGCGCGCCACCTGGCCAGCCGCTGCCTGCGCCACCGCGTCCGCAATCTTTGCCTGCTCTTCTGCAGGCCACAGGTCGGCAAACCGCTGGCCCAGCACGTCATTGACCGAGTCAAGCTCGTTCAGCGCCACGCCGCGCTCGTTCATGAACAGCACCACCCCGTCGCACGACAGCAGTTTCACGCAGTCGGGGCTGGCAGCCAGCATGCCGGCCACAAATTCGGGCGGCAAGGCAAGGGGGGTGCGGGTGGGGTTCATGCACGAATGGTAACCAGCCTGCTGCAGAGCAGGGTGCGACACGATGGAATGCAAAGGCTGGTGAAACCCGGCGCCTGCCGCAGGGCGGGCCTTGTGCAGTTGGCCAGCCATTGGCCCAAGAGTTGTGAGGCTGGCGGCACGGCTGCGCACCGCGCAGGGTTGCTTCTGCCGCAAACCCGAATTTTTGGCAAAAACCGCCTCCAGCGCAGGTGCAGCCTGCGCAAGCAGCTCTTTTTTTGATAGCAAAATTCACCCCTTTCTGCAGCAGGGCTGCAGTCCGGTCAGGGCAAAGATGCGCCAGGCACGCAGCTGTCACGCCACTGGCAGGCAGCTGGCGGGCCGCCGGGTTCAGCAGCAGATGGCCGGTGCGGGGCCGTGCCCGGTGGCGGCAAGGCGCCAGGGTGCGGTCATTCCCATTCGATGGTCGCTGGCGGCTTGCTGGAGACGTCGTAGGTCACGCGGTTGATGCCGCGCACCTCGTTGATGATGCGGCCCGAGACTTTTTTCAGCAGCGCGTACGGCAGCTCGGCCCAGTCGGCGGTCATGAAGTCGCTGGTCTGCACGGCGCGCAGCGCCACCACATAGTCGTAGGTGCGGCCATCGCCCATCACGCCCACGCTTTTCACCGGCAGAAACACGGTAAATGCCTGGCTGGTCAGGTCGTACCAGCTTTTGCCGGTGGCGGGGTCCATGAAGTTGCGCAGTTCCTCGATAAAAATCGCATCGGCGCTGCGCAGCATGTCGGCATATTCCTTGCGCACTTCGCCCAGAATGCGCACCCCCAGGCCGGGGCCGGGGAACGGGTGGCGGTAGACCATGGCGGGCGGCAGGCCGAGAGCGACACCCAGTTCGCGCACCTCGTCCTTGAACAGGTCGCGCAGGGGTTCGAGCAATTTGAGGCCCAGCTGCTCGGGCAGGCCGCCGACGTTGTGGTGGCTCTTGATGACCACTGCCTTTTTGGCACCCGAGCCGCCGGACTCGATCACGTCCGGGTAAATGGTGCCCTGCGCCAGCCACTTGGCACCCTTGGCACCGGCGCTGGTCAGCCGGGCGGCTTCCTGCTTGAACACGGTGATGAATTCACCGCCAATGATCTTGCGCTTGGCCTCGGGGTCGGTCACGCCGGCCAGCTTGCCCAGGAACAGGTCGCTGGCATCGACACGGATCACCTTGGCATGCAGCTGGCCGACAAACATCTCCATCACCATGGCGCCCTCGTTCAGCCGCAGCAGGCCGTGGTCGACAAACACGCAGGTCAGCTGGTCGCCAATGGCGCGGTGGATCAGCGCCGCTGCCACCGACGAATCCACCCCGCCCGACAGGCCCAGGATGACTTCTTCGTCGCCCACCTGCTGGCGGATTTTCTCGACCGCTTCGGCCACATGGTCGCGCATCACCCAGTCGGGTGTTGCCTGGCAGATGCCCAGCACAAAGCGCTCCAGAATCGCCTTGCCCTGCACGGTGTGCGTGACTTCGGGATGGAACTGCAGCGCATAGAAATGGCGCGCTTCATCGGCCATGCCGGCGATCGGGCAGCTGGGCGTGGAAGCCATCAGCTTGAAGCCCGGCGGCAGTGCCGTGACCTTGTCGCCATGGCTCATCCAGACGTTCAGCATGCCGTGGCCTTCGGCGGTGGTGAAGTCGGCAATGTCCTTGAGCAGCGCGGTGTGGCCATGCGCGCGCACGGCGGCCGCGCCAAATTCGCGCTGGTGGCCCACTTCGACCTTGCCGCCCAGCTGGTGCGCCATGGCCTGCATGCCGTAGCAGATGCCCAGCACCGGCACGCCCAGGTCAAACACCGCCTGCGGCGCCTTGTCGGTGCTTTCCTCGTACACGCTGGCGTGGCTGCCGGACAGGATCACGCCCCGGAGCATGCCGTCAGCGGCGTGCTTGCGCACCCAGTCATCGCCCACATCACAGGGATGGACTTCGCAGTACACATGCGCTTCGCGCACGCGCCGGGCGATCAGCTGGGTGACCTGGGAACCGAAGTCGAGGATGAGGATTTTGGGGTGTTGCATGGGGTGAACAAGGCAGGCGTGAGAAGGCCCGAACGCGGCAGTTGCGCAGCTTCGGGCCTTGGAGGGTGGAGTCAATGGCTGCAGAGCGCGCAAAACGCTCAGTCGGCGCGGTAGTTGGGCGCTTCTTTGGTGATCTGCACGTCGTGCACATGGCTTTCGCGGATGCCGGCGGTGGTGATTTCAACAAACTCGGCCTTGTCGTTCATTTCCTGGATCGAGCCGCAGCCGCAGTAGCCCATGGCAGCGCGCACGCCGCCGGCCATCTGGAACACGATGGA